>VRUD01000087.1 GCA_019456305.1 Cytophagales bacterium
ATAAGTTCTATCACAAATGTTCCGGCAGGAATTTATAAAGTTTACATTACAGATTCACTTGGTTGTTTAGGGATATTAGATTCAATAGTAATTAGTGAGCCGCCTGAATTAATTACAGATACATTAATTGTAGATTGTGACGAGAGTGAAACTACTATAAGAATAAAAGGAGGAGCGCCTCCATATATTACGTATGAATGGAAAGATCCTGATGGTCAGACCGTTGGTACAGATTCAACTGTTAAAGATTTAGTTGCCAATACCTATTATGTCACTGTAACAGACGCCAATGAATGTGTTATGAAAGATACAGTGATTGTAACCTGTCGTTGTACTCCTGATCCCAAAACAGGTTTTTCGCCTAATGATGATGATGTAAATGAGTTCTGGATGATTGACAGCATAGGTGGTTGTAATGAAATTAAAGTAACTGTTTTCAACAGATGGGGAGATATTGTGTGGGAAAATAAGGATGGAAAATATATTAATGAATTTAAAACAGAAAATATTGAAGCAAGTCATATTTGGGATGGAACATACTACAAAAATGGTTTACCTGTACCTGATGGTACCTATTTCTATGTAATTGAAACACCATTTGCTGAAAACCTCAGCGGTTGGGTTTATATTCAGCGATAGGTTCTTTGTACTGGATACTATACTATATATTTGGAGTTGGATGTTGTCATTGTCTCTATATTTAAATCTGTCTTATACGAATCATTACTACAGCGAAAAAAATTTTAAAAAAAGTATTAAAAAATTTGGAAAATTGAAATAAAGTATTATAAATTGCGTAAATTTTAAATCTATTAACACCATGAAAAAACTACTTATTCTATTCAGTCTCGGTATTACAACATTTATTACCAGGCCAGGCTATAGCCAGCAGGAAGCTCAATATAGCCAGTATATGTTTAATCCCCTTATAATCAACCCGGCTTATGCGGGCAGCAGGGAGGCAGTAAGCGCCATTGCTCTTTTCAGGAATCAATGGATTGGTATTGATGGCGCTCCGATTACGCATACTCTTAGCGTACATACACCCTATGTAAAACGAAAGGCATCTTTAAGGGAGAAAAAGATTTCCCTGGAAAACAAAAAAATCGGATTGGCATATCATCATATCATTGATCAAATCGGTCCGACAAGAAGATCCCAGTTCTATTTTGGGGGCGCTTACAGGATAGCGGTGGGTTCCGGCAAGCTTTCATTTGGCTTAAGAGGTGGCCTTGAGAGCTATAAAATTGAGTGGGCAAAAATAACTATCCAAGAACAGAACGACAATGTTTTCATTGAGGGATCAAAAAATGATAAAAGATTGATTGGTAAAATTGATTTTGGCATGTATTATTATGACAAGAGCTTCTATTTTGGTGGGGCAATTGTAAATTTAAACCGGCCGAAGTTAGGATTTGATTATGTAGATCCGGGAGGCGATTCAACCAGGTTTGAACAAGCGCGTTTATCCCAGCACTTTTTCCTGACCAGCGGTTATGCATACCCAATCAATGAGTACTTAGTGTTTAGACCGTCACTTATGTTCAAATACGTGGCAAACGCTCCGCTTGATATCGATATGAACGTTAGTTTTCTGATCAATAACCTGGTATGGTTAGGTACATCCTACAGGCTTGGACATGGATTAAATCTAATGATGGAAATAGTAATTACCGATCAAATCCCTCCCCTAAGCGGTGTGAGAATGGGTTATTCCTATGATATTACGATGCAAGGGCTCAAAAACAGCAGAGACAATAAGATCCGTAACTCCGGTACGCACGAGATCTTTATCGGCTACGATTTTGAAATATTTAAAACCAAGGTTAAGTGCCCGAGGTTCTTCTAGTATAAAGAAAATATTATTGATATTCATTTTGAGAAGAAACATGATTAAAATAAACTATAAGGTATTGCTATTGGTAGCTATAATATTTGCTCAAGCAATACAATATAAAAGTACTGCCCAGTCCAGTAGTGAACCCTCAAAAAAAACCTCCAAATTAAATGAAAAATATCGTAAGATAGTTTTACAGCTTGCAGATGACCGCTATGATAATCTTGACTATGGTGAGGCAATCCCTTTATATGAACAGGTATTAGCCTATTTAGATAACAAGATGGCAACTGTAAGATTGGCAGATTGTTACAGATTAACAAACAAGTATAAGAACGCAGAAAAATGGTACGCAAAAGTTGTACTGTTTAAAGATATTGATCCTATCAATCACCTTTATTATGGCCAATCTCTACGTAATAACAATAAGCTTGATGAAGCTAAAAAGCATTTTTTAACTTTTTCAGAATTAAAACCTGATAACCCGAGGGGTAAACTATATGCCTCATCCTGCGACAAAGTAATGGAGTGGTCAAAAAATTCACCGACTTCAGAAGTATTTAATGTTAAGAAGATCAATACACCTGTGGCAGATTTTTGCCCTGTCTATTATAATAACGGGTTAGTCTTCACCTCCGAAAGAGGACAGGATTTGATAAATGAAGAATTTTATGGCTGGACCGGCAGACCCTATCTTTCATTATTTTATACTGAGGTGAAATTTAGAAATGACAGCACATTGTGGGGAGAAACAGAATTGTTCTCGACCAGTATTGAAAGTGAATGTCATGACGGCCCTGTATGTTTTAATGCAGGAGAAAATATTGTTTATTTTACAAGGGTAAGAAATATTATTATCAGGAAAAAAAGTGATTTTATAAACAGGCCCAAATTATACTCAGCCGAGGTCAAGGGTGGCAGGTGGAAAGAAACCGGGGGCAATAAATGGAGAAAAATAAAATCATTTGAATACAACAGTAATCAGTATTCTGTGATGCATCCGAGCCTGAGCCGTAATGGTAAATATTTATTCTTTGCTTCTGATATGCCGGGAGGTTATGGAGGTGGAGATATCTATGTGTGCAAAGACAAAGGAAACAAATGGGGTAAACCTGTGAACCTGGGTCCTGCAATTAACACGACCGGTAATGAGATGTTTCCTTCTATTCGTGATGATGGCACTTTATTTTTTTCGTCTGATGGCCATGAAGGGTACGGAGGGCAGGATATTTTTTCAGCTACAAAGGCAGGTGATACAGGCGATAAATGGGGAAATGTAACCAACCTGAAAGCACCAATTAACTCTGTTTCAGACGATTTTGGCATCATTTACCTGCAAGGCAACGATAAGGGATTCTTTAGCTCAAACAGAGAGGGGGGGCTGGGAGATGATGATATCTATAGGTTTACTCTTCTTGAATTATCACAGCCCGAAGTAAGCTATATTATTGAAGGTACAATTATATCACTCACCGATAAGGGCAATGAAGAATTGCTCTCTGATGTTACCGTTAAGCTTATGAACGAAAAATACGAGGTTATTGACGAATCTTATACTTTTAAAGAAGGTAAATTTAAGTTTAGCAGAGTGAAACCCGGGACAAACTACTCGGTGTTTCTTCAGAAAAAAGATTACCTGACAATAATTAAAAATATTGGCAAATCTCTATCGTCCAATGATCTTAAAGGTGATAACACAGTAATGATCAAGGCAAAGGTAGTAATGGATAAAATAGTGATAGGTAAAGAAATTGTATTGAAAAATATTTATTACGACTACGAAAAGGCAGATATTAATGAGACAGCAGCCAAAGAACTTGATAACCTGTTGCAAATAATGGAAAATAACCCTGATATAAAAATAGAGCTCAGCTCAAATACCGATGTGAGAGGAGACGCTGGGTTTAACATGGATCTGTCTCAAAAAAGAGCAGAGTCGGCTGCAACTTATATCACTTCCAAAGGCATTGCCCCCTATCGAATCACCGCCAAAGGCTATGGAGAAACCAAGCCCAAAGTCCCCAACGCAGCTTCTGAAGAAGAACATCAGCAGAACAGGAGAACATCGTTTACAATTCTGGAGAAAGAGTAAAGCGCATGGAGCATGTCGAAGATCCAGACGTAGTCGGGGGCGCAGAGCACAAACCTTGAGTGCCATAAGTTTTAGTGTTCTATTCTTCTTAAAATTATTATTATGCAATCTTAAAATTTGAAACCAACTAATTTTTTTTAAAAATGAGCAATCCCATACAAAAGGTTGAAGTAGAAACTATAGATAAAAATACAAAAAGTGTGAATGCCCTTTTTGATTCAGGATCGTTTTATACCATCATTCGCAGCGATTCGATGCCTGCAACAAAATTTGTGTTCAGGTATCCAGAGCCAGAAATATTTGGAACAGCATCCAAAAAATCAATGCTGAAGATCATTGGGGAAACGAGTCTAATAATTGAAATTAATAATAAGAGAATCCGTGAAACTGTTTTATTGGCACCGCTACTTTCCACAGATTTAATTATAGGAGCAAAAGCAATGCAGGCATGGCACATTACTATTGACAATTCAACAGGAGAAACCAAAATCACTGTGGGAATAGATATGAACGATCCAAATATTACAAGAGTGATTTGAGAAAAAATATAAAAAGAAGGGATTTTAACCAGGAAAGTTGTTTTGATTAGATAAGGAAAAGTTTTATCTTAACAACCTTTCAAACATGCAACCTTCCAGCCTCCCATCTTTCCAACCTTCCAACCATGCAATCATGCATCCATACATTCATGCAACAATGCACTCCTGCACTCATATCATAATATTGGTTGCCATCCTCTTATTCTCTTCCTGCGACATAACTTTTAACGAAACAACCTATAAACCGCAAAGCAAAGGAAAAACAGGTGAAATAATAATCATTATGGATTCGACCAGGTGGAAGGGCTCTATTGGAAAAGAGCTTAGAAAAACATTTTTAGCCCGTCAACCCGGCCTGCCCCAGGATGAATCCATGTTTGATATTAAATACATTTATACCGGGAATTTTACCGGTTTCTTCAAAACGTACAGAAATATTGTGATTGTCACTTCTTTTGAAGATATGAGCGCTGACGGGGAAAAATTAAAAAGCCTCTTTACCAAAGGATTACTGAATAAAATAAACAGCAACGAAGAGTTTTTTATGCTCTCAAAAAAAGATATTTATGCCCAAGACCAAAAGGTTGTACATTTGTTTAGTAAAACAGACAGGGAGCTTGTAAGGAAAATAAAAGCTAATTCAAAAAAGCTGCAAAGAATATTTCATTACGTTGAAAGAAGAAGAACAATAAAAAAAATATTCGGGTCTAATGAACGGAAAGAATTGGGCAAAAAGCTCGCTAAACAGCACAAGTTTCAAATACGAATACCATACCGTTATAAGCTTGCGAAGAATCGTGATAACTTTGTGTGGCTTAGATATCCTAAGCAGGCAGTTGACAGGAATATTTTTATCACCTGGAAGCCTTATGCAACTGAAGAAGCATTCAAGCCGGAACAGATAGTTTTGTGGCGTGATTCAATCTGTAAAACCCACATTTACGGAAGTGATGACAGCGGCTCATTTATGCTCACTGAATCTTTGGTGCCGGTGCATACAGAAAAGGTTAATTTTAAGAAGAAATATGCCCTGGAATCAAGAGGATTATGGAAATTGAACAATCTCTCTATGGGCGGCCCGTTTATCAGCTATACTTTTGTAGATGAAAAATTAAACAGGATTTATTACATTGAGGGCTTTGTATATGCACCTGCATTTGATAAACGGGAGTATGTACATGAATTAGAAGCTGTACTTTGGACGTTTGAAGTCAGCAGGCAGTAGACAATAAACAATCCTGAAATTTGAAGTAAAGGAGAAGTTTTCTTTTAAGTAACGATTTTGCTAACTTTGCGTAATTCTTGCTATACAATCAAATATAATACATGGAAATCAAAATTCGAAAACAGGATGCATTAAATTATCATACTCAGGGCCAGCCGGGCAAGATTGAAGTGGTGCCAACCAAAATGCTAAGCTCACAGTTGGACCTGGCGCTTGCCTATTCACCAGGAGTGGCTGAACCATGCAAACAAATAGCTGAAAATCCGGAAGATATTTATAAATACACAGCGAAAGGTAACCTGATAGGGGTAATCTCTAATGGTTCTGCTGTTTTGGGATTAGGTAAAATAGGTGCAGAAGCATCCAAACCTGTAATGGAAGGTAAAGGGGTATTGTTTAAAAAATTCGCAGGAATAGATGTTTTTGATATTGAAATAAATTGCGATGATCCCGATGAGTTTGTCAAAATAGTTAAATCTTTAGAGCCAACTTTCGGTGGAATAAACCTGGAAGATATTAAATCTCCTGAAAGCTTTTATATTGAGGAGAACCTACGGGAGCAGCTAAACATCCCGGTAATGCATGATGACCAGCATGGAACCGCCATTATTTCTGCTGCCGCAATGATAAATGCAATAGAAATAGTGGACAAAAAAATAGACCAGGTGAAATTTGTAGTCAATGGCGCTGGCGCTTCGGCAATTGCTTGTACCAGGTTATATGTGTTGCTAGGCGCGAGGAAAGAAAATATCGTTATGCTTGATTCAAAGGGAGTGATAAAAAAAAGCAGGCCAAAGCTTGACCGGATCAAAGCAGAATTTGCTACAAATAAGGATGTTAATACCCTGAAAGATGCTATCAAAGGTGTTGATATTTTTATAGGCCTTTCCAGGGGCAATATACTAACGCAGGAGATGGTAAAGACCATGGCCGATAACCCCATCGTTTTTGCACTTGCAAACCCTGACCCTGAAATTGCTTACGACCTGGCCATAGCAGCACGTGATGACATTATTATGGCAACAGGCCGCTCTGACCATCCCAACCAGGTCAATAATGTGCTTGGTTTCCCCTATATTTTCAGGGGAGCGTTGGATGTGAGAGCTACTGAGATCAATGAAGCAATGAAACTCGCTGCTGTAAAAGCTTTGGCTGACCTGGCCAAAGAGCCCGTACCGGAAATGGTCAATAAAGCTTATGGGGATAAAAGGCTTGTATTTGGAAGAGAGTATTTTATACCAAAACCGCTCGATCCAAGGTTGATTACTACTGTATCCCCTGCGGTAGCCAAAGCCGCCATGGAATCGGGTGTAGCAAATAACCCGATAAAAAATTGGGATAATTATGATATTGAATTGCAGCAGAGAATAGGCATTGACCATAAGTTTATTTCAAGAATTATAAACCGTGCTAAGGAAAATCCCAAAACGATCGTTTTTGCCGAAGCTGACAATTACAAAATTTTGAAAGCATCTCAGCGAATACTGGATGAAGGTATTGCTGTACCGATCCTGCTGGGTAATAGTAAATTAATAACCCGGCTTATTAAGGAAAATAATCTTAATGAGCTTTTGGATTGCCAGATATTGGATCCTTTTTATCAAACCGAAAAATGCGAAGAGTACGGAAGAATATTTCATAAAAAAAGGAAACGCAAGGGTGTTACATTGTATGAGGGTATAAAACTGATGCGCGATCGAAATTATTATGGTTCAATGATGGTAGAAACCGGTGATGCTGACGCACTTATTTCAGGGCTTACCAAGGATTATCCAAAGACAATTAAACCTGCTTTACAAGCAATAGGTGTTGAAGAGGGTGTTAACAGGGTAGCCGGTATGTATGTGATCGTGAATAAAAAAGGCACTTTCTTCTTTGCCGATACTACGGTTAACACAAACCCAACAGTAGACGAATTGGTTGACATCATTGCTCTTACTGCCAGAACGGTAAGAAGTTATGATATTGAACCAAATATTGCAGTGCTGTCCTATTCAAATTTCGGGTCTAGTAAGGGAGAAATTCCCAACAAAACCATGCTTGCCACACAAAAAGCCAAAGAGAAATATCCGGATTTGGTCATTGAAGGAGACATCCAGGCAAATATTGCATTAAATCCACAATTACAGAAAGAGATATATCCTTTTAGCTCATTGGCAGAAAAAGGCGCCAATACCCTGATATTTCCTGACCTGGCTTCCGGCAATATCGCCTATAAATTGTTGCAGGAATTGGCTGATGCCGAAGTGATCGGCCCGATATTAATGGGAATGAAAAAACCAGTAAACGTACTGCAATTGGGCAGTGCCGTAAGGGAGATCGTCAACATGGTGGCAATTGCTGTGGTGGATGCACAGAAGCATACTGCAACTGACTTTAAAATAAAAGATGTTGTAGAAATTGAAAATAAAGTTGTGGAAGCAGTAAATTATGAAGATAGTTTATGAAAAAAAGTAATATATTCACTGAAATCAACAATGAACACGATTAAATAATGATTTCTTATATAAACGGCACCCTCACCCACAAAGACCCCACTTTTATTATCATTGACGCTGGCGGCATCGGCTATTCCATAAAAATCTCGCTAAACACGTATTCTATGCTCGACAAAAAAAAGGAAGGCGATACTTGCAAGCTTTTTACTTACCTGCATATTAAAGAAGACGCACACACATTGTACGGATTTGCAGATCCTCAGGAAAAAGTTATCTTTTTAGCCCTTATCTCTATTTCCGGAGTCGGGCCAGGCACTGCCTTAATGATATTATCCTCATTATCCACTGATGAGACCAGGCAGGCGATCATTGATGCAGATGTTCATACCATACAGAGCGTAAAAGGAATTGGAACTAAAACCGCTCAAAGAATTATCCTGGAGCTTAAAGATAAAATGCTTGCCCTGAGCCCCAGCGAAAGTACCGACAAAATTTCAACCACTGATACTGCAATAAAATCCATCTCGCAACGCAATACTTTAAGAAATGAGGCGTTGTCTGCTCTGGTAACCCTCGGCATAGCAAAAAACATTGCTGAAAAAAGTATCCACGCCATTTTAGTACAAAGTGACGAGGATATTACCCTGGAAGAATTGATAAAACAAGCGTTGAAAACAGCATAAGAACTTAACAGCGTAATTTAATTTAAATAATGAATTTGAATATAAATTTCATTTAAACATCGAAATTCCTATACAATAAAATAGTGCTGCCTATGAAATAAACCCTTACCTTAATTACTATATTCTAACATTTTTAGGTTAACCTTGTTGTACATCAAAAGATATATAGTATTTTTTGTAGGGGTGTTTTTATTGCCTTTCCCAAAACCTTCTGATGCAGTATCATTAAAGGGTGAGTTAAAGGAAACAGCCACTGCCACCTGTGTTCATGTGCTCATGTGTTCGCGTGTTCATGCTACCATTTTCTTCCCGGGAGACTCAACCGATAAGGATACCATAAAAAACCAGCAATACCGCGACAGGTACGGTAACCCGTTTACAAACCCGCGTTCAATTTCGCCTTTTATACTTAGCAACCCCTCTAATGTAGTACTTGAAGTGGAATTAGACGCCAGCATGGAATATTATCATATTTCAGAAAAGATCGGAACATTCAATTACAGGAACCCTACCATTATGAGCTTTGAAGAATATTCAGCGTATAAAAACAAGCAAATGATTAGAAATTATTTTAAGCAAAAATCTTCTGAATTAGGAGGTGAAAGCGTGGTAAGCAGCCGGAGCACGCTGATCCCAAAGATCTATTTAAGCCCTGTAATGGACAGGATATTTGGTGGAAGTTATGTGGATATAAGGCCCAATGGCGCTGTATCATTAAAGTTTGGCGGGCAATGGCAAAGGTTGCATAACCCGGCGATATCTGTGAAGCAGCAGCGAACCGGTGGGTTTGATTTTGACCAGAGCATTAACATGAACGTGATAGGAAAGATCGGGGAAAAGCTGAAGCTCAACGTAAACTGGGATACCGATGCTACTTTTGAATTTGAAAATAACATTAAGATACAATATACTGCTTTTGAGGAAGATATTCTCCAGAAGATAGAAGCTGGCTACGTGAGCATGCCCGTAAAAAGCAGCCTTATCAGGGGATCGCAAAACTTATTTGGCATAAAAACCCAACTGAGGTTTGGCAGGCTGGATGTAACGGCAATCGTCTCATCACAAAGAGGGCGAACAGAAGAGATCACCATCACGGGAGGCGCCCAGACAAGAGAATTTGAAATAAAATGTGCTGATTATGATGAGAACAGGCATTTTTTTCTTGCACAATACTTTAGAGACCAGTATGAAAATGCGCTAAATAATATTCCGATCATAAATTCACCTGTAAATATCAGCCGCGTAGAGGTTTATCTGATCAACAGATCGAATGCTACAGTAGGGCTAAAAGATATTGTGGCATTAAGCTATTTAGGAGAAGATTCAATTTCAATAGTTGGGACTTTTCCTGATAATAATAATATAAACAATAATCTTTATAATTCATTACCATATGTCAGAAATCCTGATAATACAAGCTCAACATTAGAAGCAGCTGGTTATATTAAAGGTGAAGATTTTGAATTTATCAGGGGAGCTAGAAAACTTCAGGATAAAGAATTTTCTTATCATCCCCAATTAGGTTTTATTTCACTCAATTCGTCTTTAAGGCCCGATGAACTGCTGGCTGTTTCTTTTGAATATACTGTTGCCGGAGGCACTAAATTCCAGGTTGGAGAGCTCAACCCCTATCCGTCAGATTCAGTGATCATTCTCAAATTATTAAAACCCACCTCAATCCGTACCAGCCTGCCCATGTGGGACCTGATGATGAAAAATGTTTACTCGCTGAATGCAGGGCAGGTAAGCAAAGAAGGGTTTGAGCTGAAGATCTATTATAAGGATGATGCTACCGGAATAGACAACCCCAGCTTACATGAAGGTACAAATTTAAAAGACAAGCCACTTATTGAAGTAATGAATCTTGACAGGCTGAACAGCAATGGTGACGGGCAAAAAGATGGGAATTTTGACTTTGTGGAAGGCATTACCATTGACGTAAAATCGGGCAAAATATTTTTTCCTGTACTGGAACCGTTTGGCAGCCATCTGGGAAAGTTTTTTGTAGATGAGGATCTTTTGAAAGACAAATATCTCTATGACTCGCTCTATACAAGCACAAAAAGTGACGCGGAAACAAAATATGCCAGTAAAAATAAATTTCTGATTAAAGGTAAGTACCAGTCTAGCTCCTCAAGCGAAATCATGCTGCCGGGTATCAATATTTCCCCGGGTTCGGTGGTGATCACTGCAGGTAATACGCCCTTAGTTGAAAACGTAGATTATACGGTGAATTATAACATGGGCAGGGTAAAGATTACCAATGAAGGCATTCTTGCTTCAGGAAAGGAAATAAAGATCACTTATGAAAAGGCAGACTTGTTCAACTTCCAGACCCGGTCGCTTTTTGGCGCTAGGTTTGACTTCAGGGTTAGCAAGGATATTAATATCGGAGCTACCATATTCCACCTCAACGAAAGGCCTTTTATCAGCAGGGTAAGCATTGGCGATGAGCCTACCAAAAACACTATCTGGGGAGCTGATATCAATTACAGGAAAGAATCAAGGTTTTTAACCAAGCTGATAGACAAACTCCCCATTATCCAGACCAAAGCGCCTTCTTCCATTACACTCAGCGGTGAATTTGCACAGCTCATACCCGGAAGCCAAAAGCTGGTAGGCGGGGAAAAGGGTACCGCCTATATTGATGATTTTGAAGGAGCCGAAACCCCCTACGATTATTCAAGAGTACCAACAAGGTGGAAACTGGCAAGTACGCCAAGCAGGTTTGCCGAGGTAGAATCAAATACGCTGGATTATTCAAAGCACAGAGCCAAAATGGCATGGTACACCATAGACAACCTTTTTTACAGAGAAAATACCATTAATAATCCCAAACATATCAAAGATGCTCTGAAGAATGACCCAAAAACGAATGACCAAATGACGAATCACTACATAAGAGCCATCTCACCCAGGGAAATATTCCCCAACAGGGACCCTGAGGTTTTTGACCTCAACGAATATACTTTTGATATTGCCTACTTTCCGCAAGAACGGGGACAGTATAATTACAATACTGTTCTTAATAAACCTGAAGATAATTGGGGAGGCATTATGAGATCAATTACCTATAATACTGATTTTGATGACGCCAATATCCAGTTCATAGAATTCTGGCTGATGGATCCATTTATAAGTAATGCAAATGGTAATAGCGTTATAGATGATAAAACACCATCTGCGGAACCAAATACAACCGGAGGCGAATTGTACTTCAATCTTGGAAATATTTCAGAAGATGTGATGAAAGACAGCAAACACACCTTTGAAAATGGCCTCCCCTCTTCTGGTACTTCTATTTGGGGAACAGTACCAACTAAAAAACACATAATCAATGCTTTTGATAATACAGAAGGAGAAAGACCATTGCAGGACGTAGGATTGGATGGACTTAATGATATTGAGGAACAGGGTTTTTTTAATGATCCTATCCTTGGTAATGATCCTTCTTCTGACAATTTTAAATACTATCTTGATGGTAATGATGAATTTGATTATGGTTATGACGGAGCCGAAATGCCAATCCTTGGCAGGTATAAAAACTTTAACGGAATGGATGGCAATTCTCCGGAGAGCAGCGGGGGAAGCTTTACACCTGCTTCTACTACCATCCCTGATAATGAAGACCTGAACAATGATAATACCATCAGCGACCTGGAAGCTTATTATGAATACAAAATAAAGCTCAGCCCCGGACTAAAAATCGGAGAAAACTTTATAGTTGACCGGGTAAAAAATACAATTAATGGTGATGTAGTAAGCTGGTACTTGTTTAGAATTCCTATCAAAGAAAAGCCTCAACAGGGTGGTAAAAGTAACATTGAAGGCTTTAAGTCTATAAGATTTATGAGAATGTTCCTTACCAGTTGGTCACAACCGGTAGTGCTGCGCTTTGTTGACCTGCAGTTGGTAGCTAACCAGTGGAGAAAATATCCGGATATTCTGATGGAACCTGGTATGCTTAAACCACCAGAACCCCCCTTTGACGCCAATTTCAATGTTTCAACGGTCAACATATATGAAAATGGAGCAAGTACAGGGGATAATATACCCTATGTACTTCCACCCGGCATTCAACAGGATATTGACTTTGCTGCAACAAATGACAGACAGCTTAATGAACAATCTCTGCAGCTTTGTGTAGACTCTTTGATGGACCGTGATGCGCGGGCAGTCTATAAAAACGTAGGCATGGATTTTATCAATTACGGGCGGCTCAAAATGTTTATCCATGCCGAAAGTGATGAGCGTAGTGATCTTGCTGCAAAGAATGGTGAAGTAGAAGCTTTTATAAGACTGGGGAGTGATTTTATTGATAATTATTATGAGTACAGGGTTCTTTTAACAATAACAAATCCTGCAAGTACTGCTAAAGAAGAGATCTGGCCCGAATCTAACTGGATAGATGTAGCTTTTGATGATTTCGGTAAAGTAAAATCTGAAAGAAACAATCAGGAATTTAATATTAGCTGGCGATTTACTTCCGGTAACATTACCGTTGTGGGTAACCCCGACCTGAGCGATGTACAAACGATAATGATCGGGATACGCAATCCCGGTTCAAAAGACGGGGATCCCAAATCTGTGTGTATCTGGGTGAATGAGCTGAGGGTAAGCGATTTTGATAAAAATGCCGGCTGGGCAACCATAGGCAGGATCAATGTAAAATTAGCCGATTTGGCTACTGTTACCGCCTCAGGTAAATATACCACTGTGGGATTCGGTTCCATTCAGCAAAAGATCTCTCAAAGATCAAGGGCCAATACTGCTGAATTTGACATATCGTCTAACATTACGCTTGATAAGTTCATCCCGAAAAAAGCAGGTATAAAACTGCCCATGTTTGTTAGTTATGAGATCAGAAATGTTGACCCTAAATTTGACCCGCTTGACAAGGATATCCCTTTAGCTGCTAAGGTTAGATCTTTTGGAACAACAGAAAAAGGAGAAATAACGGAAGAAGGAGAAAAATACAGGAAGATGGCACAGGATAGAACGGTGCGAAGAAGCTTAAACATGACCAATATCCGCAAAGTCAAAACAAAGAAAAATGAAAAGAGGCACATTTATGATATTGAGAATCTGTCGCTCACCCTTGCCTACAGCGATGTGAACAGCCATAATATCAATACGGCCTCTTACGAGCTAAAAACCTACAGGGCTGGGCTTGGATGGGGTTTCAGCCCTAAAGCTAAAAATATTGAACCGTTCAAGAAGGTCAAGTTTTTAAAATCACCGGTGCTTCAACTTGTAAAAGATTTTAATTTTACCCCTTTTCCCAGCAGTCTTACTTTCAGAACTGACCTTAACAGGCGTTTTCAGAAAACCCAGCTTAGAAATTCAGACCTTACTACTGTAGGGATAGATCCGACCTATGAAAAATCGTTCCTGTTCAACAGGTTATATGCTCTAAAATGGAATCTTACCAAAAGCCTCTCTTATGATTATTCTGCCACTGCCAATTCAGTGATTGATGAACCCTTTGGGGATATAGATACGCAGGAAAAAAAGGATTCCCTGATAGATAACATTATAAGATTCGACAAAGAGAAACCAGATACTGATCTCGGAGAAAAAGATTGGATTCAGTTTGGGAGAATGAAGCAATTCACCCAAACAAATTCATTTAATTATAGGTTACCTCTGAACAAATTCCCTCTAACCAATTGGATCAATGCATCTGTAAGTTATACGGCAGGCTATAGCTGGAAGGCAGGGTCTAATGCAAAAGGTTCATACATAAATTCATCAGGTATTCTTACTGAAGATACATTGACCCTTGCAGAAAGATTGGGTAACAGCATTCAAAATACTTCCCGGAGGGCAATTAATGGAAAAATTGACTTAGTGAAACTTTATAATAAAGTTAAATTCCTTAAAGCAATTAACTCAACCCCCAGGCGTAAACCCCCAGCCAAGACCAAAAAACCCAAAACGCCTATAGCTAAGGATACTACCAAAACTAAAAAGAAACCGGAGCTGAAGGTATTCAAAGCAGTGCTGCGTTCCTTGATGACCGCACGTTCTGTAAACTTCAGCTATTCAGTGAACCGGGGTACCGCAATACCGGGCTTTATGCGCAAACCGGACTATTTTGGCCTGGAAAGCGGAACGAATGCACCGGGGCTGCCATTTGTGTTGGGGAGTCAGGATGTTGGTATTAAACAGGAAATTGCTCAAAGAGGCTGGTTATCTGATGATTCGTCTTTATTTACCACCTTCGCTCAATTTAGAAATGAAAACTTAACCTTAAACACTTCATTAGAGCCTTTTAAAGGATTTAGGATAAAGCTTGACGCTAAAAAGAACAAATCGGCAGACTACCAGGAATTATTTACATATGACCCAATAACAGAAGAATTTATGACCAGCAACCCTAATAAAAAGGGCAGCTACAGCATTTCATACATTGCTATCAATACCAGCTTTATCCGTGACCGTAAAAGCGGCCGTTCCACAGTTTTTGAAAATTTTATAAGAAACAGATCGAATATAATCAACAGGTTGGCAGCAGATAATCCAAATAAAAATGGCAATTATAGTGAAAACTCGCAGGATGTGCTTATTCCTGCCTTTTTAGCAGCATATACCAATAAAGACCCCCTGAAAATAAACACTTCCCCTTTCCCTTTGATACCTTTACCCAACTGGAGAATTGATTATTCCGGGTTGTCAAAGCTTAAACCGCTTAAAAAATATTTTTCATCCATCAATTTATCGCACAGCTATAGTTGTAGCTACAGCGTATCAAGCTATACAACTGCTCTTGATTACAATAATCTATTAGACCTTTTAACGCTCCAGAGTAACGTAGAAAATTATCCGTATGCCAGTAAAATCACAACAAACAAAGAATTCATACCGGTCTATGTGATTAACAATATCAGCATCAAAGAAAGATTTTCTCCCCTGATAGGAATTAAAGTAAGGACCAAAAGTAAAATGACCATTAATATTTCATACAAAAAACAAAGAAACCTCTCCCTTGACCTTTCGAATACACAAGTGACCGAAGTTAAAAATCAGGATCTTGTACTGGGTTGGGGGTTTACAAAAAAAAATGTTAAAGTTCCTTTTAAAGTGCGGGGAGAAACGGTTATCTTAAAAAATGATCTTGCTTTTAAATTTAATCTTACTTTGAGAGATAGCAAAACAACGTTAAGATCATTTGACCAGGAACCTGAAATTACTGCAGGGAATAAAATTATACAGATAGAGCCAACACTCAGCTATAAGGTAAATAAAAGGCTGAACGTGCAGTTATTCTTTACAAGAGCTGTAACAGATCCGCGGCTTTCCAGCTCTTTCAAAAATGCCCGTACAGAATTTGGGACTAATATAAGGTTTAATCTGTCGCAATAGTCATACAATGGTTATACAATGGTTATACATAGGACTCAAGTATTGTTCTTTTATTTTTTTCATCAAAGGTAATAAGAAAATGTTTAAAGAAGTTATCTCTACCTATTAAATTAAAGGCGACAGTAAATTCTCGTGAAAAAATAATTTTGCAACGAAGTTTTTTTTCACCGATTATGATATGAATGTAATGTATATAACCCAAAATTCTTCCACCCACACCTTCGAGATAAATTTGTTTTCCCTTTTCAATATCTATATCCATGTATTCAGCAATATAAGAACCAAAAACTGAAAAAGAAGCGCCAGAATCAACCAATGCTTTTACTTCAATAGAAACGCTCCTTTTTTGAAGGGTAATATCAATAAGGGGAAAAAATTGCCCCTTTTTTTCAATATACGGGAAAATTGCAGTCATAACAAAAGTATATAGGGGCCTTCGTCATCACGTGGAACACGCATAACTGCCGGTTGCTTAGCAAATTTTTGGTTGCGAAGCTGCTCCATTAGTTTTTTAAACGTAACAGCCGAATCTACTACCCGGTAACCTATAATAGCTACCCACTTTCCCGAATAATTACTCACGTTAATTGTTTTGTTGCTATTTTTTCGCTTTGGTACAGGCATGGTTTTTTGTATTATTTATGATACTATTTTTCAAAGATAGGAATATAAATAATAAAATTCAAAAAGATTTTAAATTATTTTTCAACCTAAATTTTAAGTTTTACGCTGCAAATATCCAAATTTTCCGTTTACAATCATTTACAAATGTAATTTAAGCGACTATAAATAATTATTAACCGACTAATGTTTTCAACCCTCCTTTACTTTGTGTCATCATTTTGAAATGCCATCTGGCTGACAAAATGAAGTTGTTCAAATTTTAACCTTGTCCTGCACATATTAAACATTAGTCATGTACAGGATATTAAACACAAAGTAATTATGAAAAATTTAAAAAACAAAGTTCAGTTAATTGGAAACTTAGGAAAGGATCCTGAAGTTAAACAATTAAACAGTGGTAAAACAGTAGCTAATCTGTCTATAGCCACCTCAGAAACGTATAAGAATGCCGAGGGTGAAAAAATAACAGATACCCAATGGCATAATTTGGTGGCATGGGGAAAAACAGCAGAATTTGCCGAAAACTATCTTAAAAAAGGCAATAAAGTAGCTGTAGATGGCAAGCTTATTAACCGGAATTATGAAGATAAGGAAGGCATTAAGCGCTA
>VRUD01000088.1:0-1013 GCA_019456305.1 Cytophagales bacterium
ATATACATTTCAGCTTCTGGCGGAACTTTACCATATTCTTATTTGTGGTCCATTGGTGATACAACCGAAGATATTGATACTTTAACTGCCGCAACCTATAACGTTACGCTCACGGATAGTAATGGCTGTAATGCTGTTGAAAGTATCATACTTTCTCAACCTGCTGATATCCTTTTAACTATGATCGTAGATAGTAATGTAACTTGTAACGGGGGTGCAGATGGCGGGGCAACAGTAACCTTATCGGGTGGTACGTCCCCCTACGATTATAGTTGGTCAAGTGGTGATAGTACCCTGGGAACTGCAGATACTTTCAATAGTGTAAGTGGTTTAGCTGCCGGAACTTATACCGTTGTAGTAACTGATACGAACGGATGTATAGATTCTATACTAGTAACCATTACAGAACCACTGGTAATAACAACTTCAACATCAGCATCCATCTGCCAGGGCGATAGCATGCTGCTGCCTGGTGGTTCATACGCAGCAATAGCAGGCGTCTATATAGACACGCTAACCACCCTAACCGGATGCGACAGCGTTATCGCAACTACCATATCCGTTGATTCCATTTACAATATTCCTGCTTCTGCTGCCATCTGCCAGGGCGATAGCATCCAGTTACCGGGCGGATCGTGGGTAACGACAGCAGGTATATACAACGATACGCTGACCACCATTGCCGGATGCGACAGCGTTATCACTACCACCGTTACTGTTGATTCGGTTTACTTTATTGCTGCCTCCGCATCCATTTGCCAGGGCGACAGCATACAGTTACCGGGTGGGTCGTGGGCAACAACAGCAGGCATATACAACGATACGCTGACCACCATTGCCGGATGTGACAGCGTTATCGCAACTACCATATCTGTTGATTCCATTTACAATATTGCTGCTTCTGCTTCTATCTGCCAGGGCGACAGCATACAACTACCTGATAGTTCATGGGTAACATCAGCAGGCGTCTATAACGATACGTTAACCACCATAGCCGGATGCGACAGCGTTAT
>VRUD01000088.1:1113-17341 GCA_019456305.1 Cytophagales bacterium
ACTACCACCGTTACTGTTGATTCGGTTTACTTTATTGCTGCCTCCGTATCCATTTGCCAGGGCGACAGCATACAACTGCCTGATAGTTCATGGGTAACATCAGCAGGCGTCTATAACGATACGTTAACCACCATAGCCGGATGCGACAGCGTTATCACTACCACCGTTACTGTTGATTCGGTTTACTTTATTGCTGCCTCCGTATCCATTTGCCAGGGCGACAGCATACAACTACCTGATAGTTCATGGGTAACGTCAGCAGGAATATATTACGACACATTAACTTCCGTTGCCGGATGCGACAGTGTTATCACAACTACGCTATCTGTTGATTCTATTCTCACCAGTTCTGACTCTGCTTCCATCTGCCAGAACGATAGCCTACAGTTGCCCGGTGGTTCATGGGTAACGTCAGCAGGAATATATTACGACACATTAACTTCCGCTGCCGGATGCGACAGTGTTATCACGACTACCATATCTGTTGATTCCATTTACAACATTACTGTCTCTGCTTCTGTCTGCCAGGGCGATAGCATACAACTACCCGATAGTTCATGGGTAACGTCAGCAGGAATCTATAACGATACGTTAACCACCATAGCCGGATGCGACAGCGTTATCACTATGACCGTTACTGTTGATTCGGGTTACTTTATTACTGCCTCCGCATCTATTTGCCAGGGCGACAGCGTACAGTTACCGGGCGGATCATGGGTAACGAGTGCGGGCATATACAGCGATACGCTGCTGGCCACCATTACCGGATGCGACAGTGTTATCGAAACTACGCTATCTGTTGATTCCATTTACAATATTTATGATTCTGTTTCCATCTGCCAGGGCGACAGCATACAGTTGCCTAACGGTTCATGGGTAACGTTACAAGGAACATATTACGATACACTAACTCCTGTTACAGGGTGTGATACGATAATTGCCACAACTCTAACTGTAAATTCGTCTCCATTGGTAAGTATTACAGCTTCTACAAATGTGCTTTGTAATGGAGGATCAACCGGTTCTGCAACTGCTACACCTGGTGGTGGTACCTATGGTTGGTTTGATGGCTCTGGCAGCCCTATAGGACAAACCGGCTCTACCGCTACAGGTTTAACTGCGGGAAATTACCAGGTCACTGTTTACGATTTAAACAGTTGTATTGATATTGATAGTGTTACTATTTCTGAACCAACTGCGCTATCCCTTACAACTTCTTTTACGAAAGAAAGCGGGCCAAATTGCGCTGATGGTTCTGCAAATGTACAAGTGAGTGGTGGCACTCCATTTAGTGGAGGCCCTCCATTTTATTTATATCTTTGGGATGATTCTCTTGTTCAAACAACATACGCTGCAACCGATTTGTCTGCTGGCTTATATATTGTAACTGTAACGGATGCTAATGGTTGTATTGATACTGCTATGGTACAACTAATCTTAGATCCTGGAGAAGATTGCCTTGATGAATGGCACATATTTACCGGAATAACGCCTAACAGCAATGGTAAAAATAAAACGTGGGTAATAATTAAGGGGAGTTTTAAAAATGTTGAGTTAAAAGCAACCATCTACAGCAGGTGGGGCGACCTGGTATGGAAATCTGCTGATTATAATAATGATTGGGAGGGAACAAATACGAAAGGTGATCCATTGCCGGATGGTACCTATTTCTATATCGTTGACAGAGGAGATAAGGTTTTTACGGGTTGGTTGAATGTTACACGATAGAAGGGCGGCATCGTCCGACCACTAAGTTTACCCCGTTGAATTTCTTTTATTCAACGGGGGTCGCAATTTGTGTTGGAAAGTGGTCAGATTGAGCATCAGCGAAATCCCGATCTTGTCGGGACGAATAGTGATGAGAAATAAAGGCAATAAAATAAAAATTAAGAATTATTTTGGATATTAATTCTATTAAGCGTAAATTACAAAGAAAAATGGATAAATTTTAGAGAAATGAAAAAACTTATCATCATATTGATTACAGTTGCCTGTTGCATACTGCCTGCTGTCAACTGTTTCTCACAGCAGGATGCCTTGTACAGCCAGTATATGTTCAATCCGCTGGTATTAAACCCGGCTTATGCCGGCAGCAGGGAGGCGCTAAGTATGGTTTTGCTGCACAGAAGTCAATGGTTCGGATTTGACGGAGCGCCTTCAACCCAAACTTTTAGCGCACACATGCCCCTTATACTTGTAGGAAAAAATTCTGATAAAAGAAAAAAAAGCCGTGCTTTAGAAAATAAAAAGATCGGTGTTGGATTAAACCTGATCAATGATAATATAGGCCCAAGCAACAGTTTGGGCATCTTTGGTTCAGGCGCTTACCGTTTGACTATAGGGGAAGGAAAGTTGTCAATGGGCCTGAAAGCCGGCTTTTTCAAGTATAGTATTGATTGGAATGAAATTGATTATCCCGATAAAACTACATCTTATACCAACAATAAAGATACAAAGCTCTTACCCAGCTTTGATTTTGGATTATACTATTACACCGATATGTTTTATGCTGGCGCTGCCATCACCCATTTATCAAGGCCCAGTATTGCGGTTGATTCAGCGAATGACAAAA
Source organism: Cytophagales bacterium (assembly GCA_019456305.1). Lineage (NCBI taxonomy): Bacteria > Pseudomonadati > Bacteroidota > Cytophagia > Cytophagales > Cytophagales bacterium. The sequence continues at coordinate 3,686 of VRUD01000088.1, forward strand.
TTGACGGGCACTTGTCCCGGCATTTTATTTTAACTACAGGTTATGCTTTTATGGTCAATGAATTTATCATTTTTAAACCGTCATTTTTGATAAAATATGTAAAAAGCGCTCCTCTTGCGGTTGATATAAACACTAATTTTCTTTTCTATGGTAAGCTATGGGTGGGTACTTCATTCCGATGGAAAAATGGGATAGTATTTCTCACCGAATTTAATTTTACCGACCAGTTAAAAGCAGGCTATGCGTTTGATCTCACTTTGAATCCCATCCGAAAACATAGTAAAGGCTCCCACGAAATTTTTATCTCGGCCGATTTGAATTTATGGAAAACTAAGGTTAAGTGTCCGAGGTTTTTTTGACATGGGAAATAGTATCTATTTTTTTTTAATTCACTGATAACCAAGCAGTCCCCCTCCAAAAAAAAATCATAAAAAAACTTGATAAGATATGATTTTTTGTATATTTGCCAATTAAACTTAGAGTCCACTCTAAAAAGTCTTTTTTGCCACAAAAGCACAAAAACACAAAATCCCACTAAAAATTAACTAATTGATTTTCAGGGTTTTGTGGGATTTAGTACTTTGGTGATTTAGTGGCATTTTTATTTTTATAAAGTTTCTAATTATTATAATCACTTTTAAAAAAAAGCAATAGGGCATCATGAAAAATTTTACCCTATCCTCGTTTACTGCTGCACTTTGTGAGCACAGCACACAAAGTACAAAGCACAATGCTGTATGTATTCTACCCCGCCAGATAGCGGGGCTCTGCGCTCTGCTCTTTGCGGTGCTACCTTTTCAATCAAAGGCACTACACACAGTAGATTTTACTTATACCCCTGCCAGTGATATATGTGTAGGAGACAGCGTATTTTTTACCTCAACCGGTGATTTTGCAGCTTCCTATAATTGGGATTTTGGTGATGGAGATACCTCTATAGCTACCAATCCGGCTCATGTCTATTTTACCAGTGGTACATTTACAGTAACGTTAACCACCATTAGTTTTTTTCCAGGTGATACAACAGTTGCTACTCAAACAATAATTATTTTAGCGCCCCCATTTCCTTTTTTCATTTTTCCTCCTGCACCAAATCCAGCTTGTTTGGGAGAATCTATACAATTTGACCCAATTTTTTCCCCTACTGCAAATTCTGTTCTATGGACTTTTGATGACGGTGATTCCTCCACAATATTCAATGTTGAACACACTTATGCTGGTACCGGTACCTATTCTGTATGGTTAAGGGGGTATAATGTATGTGGTAGTGATTCTATTGTAACTTTTGTAACCGTTGATACAACTACACCACCTGCTGTCTTTATCTCTGCATCCCCCAACCCTGTTTGCCCTGGTTTTCCGGTGGATTTTACAGTATTTAGTTTTTTGGGTACCAGTCCTGACCCTTCCTATTCATATTTATGGGATTTAGGTGATGGAGATACCTCTATAGCTACCAATCCTGCTCATGCATACACAGCAGTTGATACCTTTACAGCGCTGTTAATTACCACTAATAATTGCAGCAGCGATTCTGATTCAGTGGCTATTACTGTTGATTCTACTTTGGTGCCTTCTGTTTCTGCTTTACCTGTATCAGCCACTATCTGCCCCGGAGCCACGGTTTATTTTTCAGGAAGCGGCAGTCAGCTTATTGACTATTTATGGGATTTTGATGATGGTAATGTTTCTTTCCTGCAAGATCCCACGAATACCTTTCCTGATACCGGCACTTATAATGTAGTATTCACAGGTACGAATGCTTGTGGAAATTCTGCAAACGACATATCTGTTATCATAGTGGATAGCAATGCAGCGCCCATTGCGGATTTTCAAAGGTATCCGGCAACGCCTATGGTTTGCATACCAATAGGTGATAGTGGTGATGTTTATTTTGAAAATACCAGCACAAATTCACAAACTTGTTTATGGGATTTTGGGGACGGAAGTCCATTAGACAGTAATTGTAATACTGTGCATCGATTCCCCTGGATTTTTCAATTTCCTGATGAGCCGGATACTTTTACCGTTACCTTAATTGCTACAAGCTCTTGTGGCGGGCAGGATACCGTACAAAAAGATGTAATAGGATTTACTGATGTACCTATTTCTGCTTTCTATTGGAGCGATCCATTCCCTTTTTTCAACCCTATTTGTCCTGGAACACCGGTTTTCTTTGATAATAACAGCTCCGATACCACCAATAGCTTCTGGGATTTCGATGACCCGTTAGCTGGCCCCGACAGTATTTCTAATGACCCCAATCCTGTCCATATATTTGCTGATACGGGAACTCACACCGTTGTTTTGACTGCATCTAATGGATGCGGCAATAGCGCTTCCTTTTCCAGAGTTTATAACGTAAGTTTTGATGCCGGGCCGCCCAATACAAATTTTTCCACATCACCTTCATCTGCCTGTCCGGCTGAAGCTTTTGACTTTCAGGTTTCCGTATTCCCTCTTTTGGTTGATACTGCAAATGTATTATGGGTCTTTGGGGATGGGGACAGCTCTACCGTAACAAATCCTTCTCATGCTTATGATACCAGTGGAACTTATACAGTAACTTTTATCTATTTTTCCGCTTGCGGAAATGATACGGTTTTTAAAGAGCTAACTGTAAAATCCGGAACAAATCCAGATTTTGCTTTTACGATGGGTTGTTTAGGTGATACCAACTACTTTACCGATGCCTCCAATCCACTGCCTGAAAGTTGGTCATGGGAGTTTGGAGATGGGGATACCTCTACCCAGCAAAACCCCTGGCATATATATGCAGCAGCAGGTACTTACAATGTTACGCTAACGGCTGTTCTGAGCGGCTGTGCAAGTTCTATCACTCAGCAGGTACCGATAAGTGATCTTTCAGTTTCAACGACTGTTATTGATGTTTCCTGTTTTGGATCATGTGATGGATCAGCTACAGCAAATCCTGCTGGCGGCTTTCCTCCTTATAACTATTCCTGGAACACGGGCGAGATTACCCAAACAATAACAGGATTATGTCCAGCTACTTATGGTGTATTAGTGTGGGATTCGATTTTCTGTTTTGCTTCAGACACAGCAGTTGTAATATCAGAACCTGCCCCTCTATTGCTTACCACCGGCAGCATAGATGCCACTTGCGGTTTTCCTGATGGTGTTGCCTGGGTGACTGTTTCGGGCGGTACTCCTCCTTATAGCCCTCTATGGAATGATCCTCTTTCGCAAACTACTGATACAGCCATTGGTTTGTTTTCCGGAACTTATCAGGTAATGGTTACAGATAGCAACGGCTGCCAGGATTCTGCCACAGCAATAGTGAATGATGCCGGAGCTCCTACCGTAACAATAGATTCTGTTATAGATGTAGGCTGCTTTGGAGATAATGATGGTATTATGATAGCTTCTGCAACAGGAGGTACACTTCCCTATACTTACCAGTGGGATGACTCATTGGCTCAAACAGATTCTATAGCCGATAGCCTGGCCGGAGGCGTTTATACCGTTACCGTAACCGATAGCAATAATTGCCAGGCTTCTGCCAGTGATACGGTCAATGAACCACTGGCTTTGATTATAAGCATCACCAATAGTACCAATATCACTTGTTTTGGACTTTGTGATGGTACGGCTACCGTTACACCATCAGGTGGCGCTATACCCTACACCTATCAATGGGATGATCCGTTAACGCAGACCGATTCAACAGCCGATACGCTATGTGCAGGGATATTATACAGTGTGATCGTAACCGATGCGAACGGATGTGCAGACACGACAGATATTATTTTGACACAACCCACTGCATTGACATCCAGCATTACGGATAGTACCCCTATCAGTTGCAATGGGATCTGTGATGGAACAGCTACTGTTACTCCATCCGGAGGGACTTCGCCTTATGCTTATTTATGGTCTCCATCAGGAGGTACTGATTCAACAGCAACGGGCTTATGTGGTGGTGTAACTTATTCAGTAATTATAACAGATGCGTTTGGTTGTACCACTAATTCCCTTGTTACGCTTTCTGATCCAGTTGTGTTAGTTTCTTCAATTGCCGGTTCAGTAAACGCAAGCTGTCCGGGTGTATGTGATGGGGAAGCCATTGTATCTGTATCCGGTGGTACAACTCCTTACAACTATTTATGGGATGACCCATCGGCACAAACCAACGATACAGTTGTTGGATTATGTGCTGGAGCCTATCAAGTGATCGTTACTGATAATAATGGTTGCGAGGATTCTTCAGTAGTATCAATTACTGAACCGGTGTTGAACTCCGGTATTATAAGCTCAACCGATGCAACCTGTAACGGTGTTTGTGACGGATTTGCCACAGCCTCTGCTTCCGGTGATAATACACCGTTTACCTATCAATGGGATGATCCGGGCTCACAGACTACGACTACTGCAACAGGCTTATGCGCAGGAACATATAATGTGGTTGTTACCGATTCAATTGGTTGTACCGATACATCCACAGCAATCATTGGTGAACCTCCACTTTTAACTTCCGGTATTTCTGATTCAACCATGGCCAGTTGTGGCGGGGTATGTGATGGATCAGCAACCGTTACACCGGCCGGAGGCACATCACCTTACACTTATGCATGGGATGATCCATTAACTCAGTCCGATTCCACTGCAATAAATCTATGCGCAGCTTCTTATAATGTAATAGTAACTGATAACAATGGCTGCAATGACACATCAAGCGTAACAATCACTGAACCACCTGCTTTAGCGCTCTCCATGAGCAGTGAAGATGCCACCTGTGACAGCGTTAACGGCAAAGCAATTGTCTCTGTTTCAGGAGGTAGTTCTCCATATACTTATTTGTGGGATGATTCTTTGGGCCAAACTACTGATACAGCTACAGGTTTATTTGCAGGTGTTTATAGCGTGGTAGTTACCGATGCTATAGGATGCAGCGACTCAGGCTCAGTAGGTGTGAATAATCTGCTTGCAGGTACTGCTTCTATTTCAGTGATCTCTGATGTATCGTGTAATGGCGGCTCAGATGGTTCTGCAACCGTTAGTATGACAGGGGGTAATGCACCATTCACTTATCTGTGGGATAATGGCGAGACAACTGATACTGCAATAACTTTAGCAGTTGGCAGCCATAGTGTTACTGTTACCGATGCTGTTGGCTGTATTGCTACAGATGTTGCAACGATTAACCAACCATCACCGATGATCCTAACTCCCTCAGCAGTGGACGCAAATTGCGGACAGGCTGATGGCCAGGCATGTGTTTCTGCATCAGGCGGAACTCCATTCTATACTTTCTTATGGGACAGCGCTGCTGGGTTTCAAACTGCTTCCTGTGCTGCTAATTTACCGGCAGGTACCTATTCAGTAACTGTTACTGATGCCAATGGCTGTGTAGCAGGTGCAGCAGTTACTGTAGGCGATATTCCGGGAGGTACAGCTTCAATTTCTTCATCTACCAATACAAACTGTAACGGAAGCTGTGACGGGGATGCTACCGCTGCTATTACAGGAGGCACTGCTCCATTTACCTACCAATGGGATGACCTTGCTTCACAAACTACGGTTACTGCCATTAACTTATGTGCCGGATCGTATAATGTGATCATTACTGATGCTGTTGGTTGTAATGATACAGCAAGCGTTACCATTATTGAACCGCCTGTATTGATATCTTCTATCAGCGGAAGTACTAATGCCAGTTGTAATGGTGTGTGTGATGGTGATGCAATGGCCTCAGCAGTTGGAGGGACAGCGCCTTACAGTTTTCAATGGGATGACCCATTGTTTCAAACCAATGATACAGCAACGGGATTGTGTGCCGCAATCTACAATGTAGTTGTAACTGATGCCAACGGCTGTGATGACACATCCACTGTAACGATCACAGAACCACCTGCAATTACTTTAACCCCTGGCAGCACGGATGCAATATGTGGCGATACAAATGGAACGGCTTTTATTTCTGCTTCTAATGGTGTTGCGCCTTACACATACTTGTGGGATGATCCTTTGTCACAAACAAACGATACTGCTACCGGGCTATCTGCAGGAACTTATACCGTATTAGTTACGGATTCGAATGGTTGTACGGTTTCAGATATAGTAGCGGTGAACAATGCCGGTGCGCCCTCTGTTTCTATTCCTTTATTCACCGATGTAAGCTGTAATGGTGGCAATGATGGGGAAGCAACAGTAAGCGCTACCGGTGGAACACCACCCTACACCTATCAGTGGAATGACCCTCTCAATCAAACCACTGCAACTGCCACTGGCTTACCGGCAGGTACTTATACAGCCACAGTTACTGATTCAAATAGTTGCATAGCATCTGATATCGTCACTATTAGTGAACCCGGTGCTTTACTTGCACCTACTACAGGAACAGATGAAAGCTGCAGTGGCTCATGTGATGGGGAGGCTACAGTTAGTGTATCAGGAGGTATAACTCCTTATAGTTATTTATGGGATGATCTGCTTGGACAAACTACAGCAACAGCAACAGGATTGTGTGCAACTAACTATAATGTTATCGTAACCGATTCTAATGGTTGCCCCGCCATAGGCGGGGTAACAATTTCCGGCCCTGCAGCATTGACTTCCAACATTACAGGAGTAACCAATACGAGTTGCGGGCTTTGTGACGGGGATGCCACAGTTTCGGCAGCAGGAGGTACTACCCCATATACTTATTTGTGGGATGATGGACAAGTTACAGTAACAGCGATCAATTTATGTGCAGGTGTTTATAATGTTACAGTTACTGATGCTAACGGATGTACAGCAACTTCAAGCGTAACTGTTACAGGCCCTGGGGGATTATCATCCAGCATTACTTCCAGTACAAATGTAAGCTGTTTTGGAGCTTGTGATGGAAGTGCAACTGTAACAGCCCTGGGCGGAGCATCACCTTATACCTGGTTATGGGTTGATGGTCAGACTGTAGCTACTGCAATTAATCTATGTGCAGGAAATCATAGTGTAACTGTAACTGATAGCAATGGCTGTATCACAACATCAAGCGTAACCCTTACCGAACCGCCAATTTTAACTTCGTTTATCTCAGACAGCACGGATGTGAGCTGTAATGGCGCATGTGATGGCTCTGCAACGGTAACTCCTTCCGGAGGAATTCCTCCATATAATTATTTATGGACCCCTTCAGGCCAGGTTGATTCCACTGCAATTGGTTTATGTGCAGGAACTTATATTGCAACAGTAACAGATTTAAATGGATGCACAGACACCGCAAATGTACTAATAACAGAGCCTGCTGTAATTGTAGTTAATACTGCTTTTGTAACCAATGTATCTGTGAATGGAGGCGGTGATGGGGCAATAGATATAAATGTAACCGGTGGAACGGGACCTTACACTTACTTATGGAGTCCTGGTAATGATACCACACAAGACATCAGCGGTTTAGGAGCAGATACATTTATGGTCACTGTAACAGATTCTAATGGCTGTCAGGGTGCTTTGAGTGTTATCGTAACCGAACCGCCTTTGGGAATTACAGAATTTGATTTGAACATTACATTCGAAATTTATCCCAATCCTTCAACGGGAGTATTTACTTTTGAAATACAATTATACGAAGCTAACGATATTAAAATAGAGATATATAATGTTTTAGGAGAAACAGTATTTACAAAATTGTTTTCTGATATTAAAAATATCACACAAGAAGTGGATTTGGGAAGTTTAGCTGTTGGAATGTATACGGTTAAATTATTTACAACAGATAAAGTAATAAACAGGAGTATTACTATTGCGAAATAACCTTAACTAATCAGTCGGCAGTCCACAGTCGGCAATCGGCAATTTGTTTTTTGTCGGCTGTGGACTGCCGACTGATTAGTTACGAAAAGCCAAATCTTTATCAGATTATACGAATAATCTGACAACTAATCCTATCATTATTCACTAAACAATCTCACCGTAGTAGTCAACCCGGATCGAATACTAAAATGTTTCACATCAGTTGAGAAACTGCCAAATGAACCTTTGGCCCTGAATACTATTTTATAATTGCCCGGCTGCATGGCTAAGTTGGTTTTGGAATTTTCCAGGTTATATATCCATTGCTGGTTCCCCCCTTTATCAATACTATAAATACTTCCATAGCCAATTATAGATTCCGAAATATTCAATACACCTGGCGGTCTTAAGGTTATTTTCTTAGTTTCGCTTTGATTTATTTCTACATCATTATAATAGGTACGCGGAAGCGTGAGAATTTCAAGATCATATTTTCCTACAAGGTATTTTTGCGTTGTCCCGATCTTTTGAATATTTAAGGTTTTTTGCCCCGATTTTATCGAGATCTCTGACCTCCCATTTGAGCGTATAGTCGTACCATCATTCTCACTCTTATCCGGCCCCGAGTACTCGGGGGTAGCACGAATAATTGCATTTAAAACGGTCCCATATTTTTTATAGCCATCCTGTTTAATTAACAAGCTACCCTGGGGTGTTTTTACTTTTATTACATTGTTTATCCCCGGTTTCAGCTTAATGTTCTTTTTAATAACCATAGGGACAGTGTTAACGACCAGGTCATAGTCAAGTACAGCATCAATGTCAACAATATCAGGCTTGCCGTTTTTATCCAAAAAATGTATAAAGTCATAAGCAGGCAGCCCTGTAAAATTGTTAATGAAAGTTAAATTAACGTTGGTTTCTGTTGGTTTGTCATTAATATCAAGCAGCTCTACGGTTACCGTAGTTTCAGATAAAGTTCTCTGAATGACTCTATCCAGGATACCTTTGAAATTTTTCACATTAGAGGCATCGAAATAGGCGCCCATACAATCAAAGGATTTTGCAAAATCTTTATTTATTCCGATTCCAATAATGAAGGGTTTTAAAATGATACCTTTTCTCTGTAAAGCCAGCGATACGGCACAAGGGTCTCCTTTACAGGATTCCAGTCCATCGGTGATCAGGATGATCACATTCCTGGTATTTTTTTCTTCAGGAAAATCGTTTGCAGCCAGTTCAATTGAATATGCAATGGGGGTTACGCCTTTGGGCTGAATTAATTTCAGCTTCTTTTTAATTTGTTCATGATTATTGGGTGAAAATGGAACTTCAAGTTTTGTGTCTTTGCAATTTTTGACCCTTTTGGGATGCTGGTGTCCGTAAACCCTCAGCGCTAATTGTAAATTTTTCCGCTGTTCTAAAGAGTCAACTATATCTGAAAGTAATTTTTTGGCTGTATTAATTCTCAGGTCCTTTTCCCATCTCGCCAGCATGCTGCCGGAAGCATCAAGGAGAAATAATATCCTGGTTTTTTTGGGAACTTCCCTACTGCTTTGAGCTTCAACATCAGCAATAGAGATTGAGAATGATAAAAGTAATAAGAAGTTGATCTTTTTTAAAAAAATCTTCATAATCAAAAGGATTTTTTGTGAATAGTTCAACTGCTTGCTGGAATTGCTGTTTAAGCTTGGGATTTCTCTCTGTCTTCTTTTTAAACGAGCCCTTGAATTTATTATCCCATGATAACTTCATCACCTTCAAGGTCTTTGAATAGTTCTTTTGCTGTACCAGTTTTTGCTTTATCTTTTTTATAATTATCTATCGCTTCCTTTGCCCTTTTATTAATTGCATCTCTCTTTGCTTCAATAATTTGCTTTTTTAACATGTCAATCAAATTTTACTCCTCCGGCTTGAATTTTTTCTGCCATTCATCTTTACCCCAGTCAATTTCTTCGTTGGCTTTCCCGGTAAGCTTTCCCGCACTATCCAGCCAACCTTCCCAGTAGCGGTATATAGGATCTTTGCCCTCAAACGGCTTTTCTTTAACGACATGGCCACGCATATAGATGCGCCCATCTTCGAGCGGGCGTATGTAAGAGACAATCGGATTATTCATCAGGGTATAGGCGCCCAGGGTTTTATCCCATAAAAGCTTTCCTGTTTTATCATAACAAAGCACACGCTCGGAGCCACCCCTGTAGCGCTTTGAATCATAAGAAAGCATAAAGACATACAAGTTGCCCTTAGTGTCCTCTGCCATACTCTGAGATTCCAGCTCATTAAACTCGGCCACAACCCTGCGCATCCATTCCTCCTTTCCTGTTTTGTCAAATTTGTAAAGCATATCATCACCGAATGCGGCCGCTCCTCCGTCTCTGGTAAGAACCCAAGGGGCACCATAGCCCTCATGCCCTACAAACGGTTGAAAATAGGTAGAATAGCCAAGCCTGTATGAAGCGATCACTTTCTTTGCCGAATCCATGGACAATTGCCCGTAACCGGTTGAACTAATAAACAGCAGGACGATCAATAAGTATTTCATAGATAATGGTATTGTATAAAGCAATTAAATTGTCATTAATAATCCCCAAGAGTTGTTTCCCCCAGTTGCGAAAGCGCTTGCTGCAATTGCTCATCATCAGGAGCAACGCCATGCCATTTATAATTATCCATCATGAAGTCTATCGGGAAGCCCATGTGTGTTTTCATGAGGATAACAACGGGTTTGCCATTTCCTGTGTGGGATTTTGATTCTTCCAATCCATTTAAAACTTCTTCAAGGTCATTGCCATACATTTGCAGCACATCCCAGCCGAAAGAGAGCCACTTGGCTTTCAGGTCTCCCAGTGATATTATTTCGTTGTTTGGCCCGTCAATTTGCTGCCCGTTCCAATCTACAGTAGCTATCAGATTATCCACTTTATGGTGTGCGGCATACATGGCTGCTTCCCAGATTTGCCCTTCCTGCAATTCACCATCACCGTGCAGGGAGTAAACCAGGTATTGGTCACCATTTAACTTTTTTGCCTGGGCAGCGCCTGTTGCCACAGACAACCCCTGCCCTAATGAACCTGATGCGACCCTGATACCAGGCAGATGCTCTTGTGTAGCAGGATGTCCCTGGAGGCGTGAATTAATTTTCCGGAAAGTAGCCAATTCAGAAACGTCAAAATATCCTGATCTTGCAAGCACACTGTACCATGCAGGAGAAATATGCCCGTTGGATAAGAAGAAAATATCTTCATTGGTGCCCTCCATTGTAAACTGTGGAGAATGATGGAGGATTTTGAAATAGAGCGCTACAAAAAAATCAGTGCATCCAAGCGATCCGCCAGGATGACCTGATTGTACAGCGTGGGTCATCCGTAAAATGTCTCTGCGAACCTGCATTGCGATCTCTTTTAATTGCTCCAGGTTCTTCGTAGTGTAGCGCCTGCTCAGATCATACCTTTTGTCTTTTGGCTCCAATTTAGTTTCGGTAACGGGCGAAGAAATATCCACTTTTTTATTTACGAATTGTGATTTTATATTTACGATTTGAAAAACATAACTTTACAAAACTACAAATAAAACTTGTGCAAGTTACAAATTTATCCGGAAAAATAATTTTAATTTGCTGCATGTCCAAAAGATTTAAGAGATACATCGTCACATCTGCATTACCTTATGCCAATGGCCCTTTGCATATCGGTCAAATAGCCGGGGCATATTTGCCTGCTGATATTTATGTCCGGTATCTGCGATTAAAAGAAGTGGAGGTGGTATATATATGTGGTTCTGATGAGCATGGCGTACCTATTACGCTGGAAGCAAAAAAACGAGGTATCTCACCCCAGGATGAAGTAGATAAATACCATAAATTAAATAAAAAGAGCTTTGAGAAGTTTGGGATATCTTTTGATATTTATCACAGAACATCGGACAGGCTGCATCATGAAACGGCATCAGATTTTTTTAAAAAATTGTATGATAAAGGAATATTGACGAAGGAAGAGCATGAGCAGTATTATGATGAAGAAAATCAGCAATTTTTAGCCGACAGGTATATTACCGGCACCTGCCCTAATTGCAGCAATGAAAATGCTTACGGAGATCAATGTGAGCGATGTGGCTCCAGCCTGAGTCCTAAAGAATTAATAGATCCAAAGTCTGTATTGAGCGGGAAGAACCCTGTTCTCAGGAAAACCAGCCACTGGTATTTGCCATTGGATAAATTTCAAAAAGAGTGGATTGAAAAATGGATAGACGGCCATAAAAATGATTGGAAAACCAACGTTTACGGGCAATGCAGATCATGGCTTAACGAAGGTTTAAAGCCAAGAGCCGTTACCCGTGACCTGGATTGGGGGGTTGCCGTTCCCTTGCCTGATGCTAAAGGAAAGGTCTTATACGTATGGTTTGATGCACCGGTCGGATATATTTCTGCTACCAAGGCATTAACAAAAGAATGGGAAAAATACTGGAAAGATGAAGAGAGCGGGTTGATACATTTTATCGGAAAAGATAATATTGTTTTTCATTGCATTATTTTTCCTGCAATGCTCAAAGCCCACGGGGAATATATTGTGCCTCACAATGTTCCTGCGAACGAATTTATGAATATGGAAGGGGAAAAGATCTCCACCTCCAGGAATTGGGCAGTATGGCTGCATGAGTATTTAGAAGTTTTTGAGGGAAAGGAAGATATGTTAAGATACGTTTTGTGTGCCAATATGCCGGAGACAAAAGACAGCGATTTTACCTGGAAGGATTTTCAGGCAAGGAGTAATAATGAGCTGGTGGCTATTTTGGGAAATTTTGTGAACAGGGTTTTTGTATTGATGAATAAAAATTTCAATGGGATAGTACCTGCCGATCAGTATGTTGTTGACGTCAATATTGACAATGAGTTGAATGTATCCTGTAAAACAGAGGTTGCGAAAGCCATAGAGAACTATAATTTCAGGCATGCTTTGAACTTAGTTATGAATTTAGTACGTGCAGGAAACAAATTTCTGTCAGACACCGAACCCTGGAAGTTATTAAAGGAAAATAAAACAAAAGAAGCCGGGGAAATATTAACCTATTGCTTACAGATCATTGCAAAGCTTACGATAATTATGGAACCCTTTTTGCCCTTTACTTCAAGGAAACTGATCTCCATGTTGAACCTGAACGAGGATATTTTAAAATGGAAGAACATTGAGACGCTTAAATTGCCGAAGGGCCACAAGATAAATGAACCAACATTGTTGTTTGAAAAAATAGAGGATCAGGTGATTGAGGAGCAGGTGGAGAAGTTGAAGGGGAGTAAGAAAGTTAACAGCAGACAGTAGTACTTAGTTGCATAAATAAGGATTATTATGCTTTGTTGAATTAAACAATATTGTCACTCGTAGTAATTCAATAGTAATTTGATGGTAATACAATGGTTATACAATTGATCAAGTAAAAAGTAAAAAGTAAAAAAAAATAAAAAACTATTGACAACTGAATTACAACTGAATTAACAACTGAATTACAACTGAATTACAGCCGAATGAAAGCAAACAATTGAGAAGTATAATTGAGTGTCATAATTACTATTACTTATGCAACTAAGTACTAGGCAACTTGCGGTTTTGTTTATTTTTTCTTATATTTGTATGAATTTAACAATAAAAAAAATGAAAAAGGAACTAACAAAACAAGATATTTTGGATATGTTTGCTAAATCTGATAAACGTTTTGAGGAAAGAATGAAAAAAAGAGAAGAAGAAAGAGAAGAAGAAAGAGCTATTTCTGACAAAGGGTTTGAGGAAAGAATGAAAGAAAGAGCTATTTCTGACAAACTGTTTGAGGAAAGAATGAAAAAATTAGATAAACAGATAGGAGGTATTGGCAACAACAATGGTGATGTAGCGGAAGAATTCTTTTTTAATGGCCTTGCTGCAAAAA
>VRUD01000089.1 GCA_019456305.1 Cytophagales bacterium
GCTCTTGCCTTATTTTTTTTGCAAAGATAGTTATGTTTAATCCTAAATATTAATTGTTTTTATCGGACAACAGTGATAATTAATAGTTCTTTCTAAATTATGTAAAAAGATAATTATTTTATACTAAGTAGCCAATATGTTAAGTATTATCATCCCTTCATTTAAAGGATCAACGGTATTAAAGAATCAGCTCCCGGGCTTTATAAAGTATTTGGAGAATAAAAAAATCAATTATGAAATAATTATCGTTGATGATGGTTCAAAGGATGGCGGAAAAACACAGCAAATAGCTAAAGACTTTGGTTGCCTGTATTTCGAAAATAAAAAAAATATGGGCAAAGGTGCAGCTGTCAAATTAGGTATGCTAAATGCGAAAGGGGATTTCAGGATATACACCGATGTGGATATACCCTTTGAATACAGCGCTATAGAACGGTTCTTATACTATCTTGACTTTAAAGAATTTGACCTCGCAATAGGTGACAGAACTTTACCTGAATCAACTTATTTCTCTGAAATTCCTGCCATAAGAAGGATTGGCAGTGCAATATTTACCTTTATCATTGGCAGATTTATCACTACCGGAATGTTTGATACCCAATGCGGGCTCAAAGGATTCAGGGGAAACGTGGCAGAAGATCTATTTTCTGTTAGCAGGATCAATGGCTTTGCATTTGATGCTGAATTGTTATATGTATCACTGAAAAGAAATTACGATATTAAAAGATTACCTGTAAAATTTAGAAACCAGGAAGGTTCAAGTGTAAGCTATTTGATACACGGAATAGAGATACTTAAAGACCTTGTATTATTAAAGATTAATCATTTAACCGGGAAATACAAAAAGAAATAAGGACATTATGAACAGAAACATTACCAATATAATTCGATTTTTGATGGATGAATGTTTACCCCCTTTTATTCGTGATAACAAATTCTTTATGTACCCCTTTTATTATTATGCTTATAGAGGCAAAAATATAAAAACCGTTATGAAATTTAAAAGTTTGGTATATGGTTTTACTGAAAAGCGATATAACGATTTTTATAATAACCTGGATACCATTTCCCGAAACCGGAAAACTGACCTAAACTTTCCAAGCATAAGTTACATTGTTGATAACCTTGACAAAACTTCCAGAAACCTTCTTGACGTTGGATGTGGCAGAGGCTATTTCTTATCACTATTACTAAGTTCCAATTTTGAATTGTTCGGTTGTGATATAGTTGATAAAGGAAATTCAGCTAATTACCAGTATGTAAAAGGGAATATTGAAAACCTCCCATTTTCAGATAAAGCGTTTGATATTGTTACCTGCTTTCATACACTCGAACATATTATTGATCTTGAAAAAGCTGTCTCAGAATTAAAACGAATAACAAAGAAACAGCTTATTATTGCCGTACCATGCCAGCGATATTTTTATTACACCCTGGATGAGCATGTAAATTTTTTCCCTTTCAAAGAAAAGCTAACTTCCGTTATCAATATTAAAAACCATAACTGTAAAAAGATCTGGGGAGACTGGGTTTATATAGGTTACCCGGGTTGAATATTTTCAATCAATGACAAATACTAAAATTATTAGTTCGTTCTGGATTTTCATTACAAAGAGAAAAATAATTCCGGTTGGGTTATTCTTTTTAATATTAATGATTACTGGCCTTTGTGTTTTTCAGGATTACGGCATGACCTGGGATGAAAACCAAAATCAAAATTATGGTAAAGAAGTGTACGAATATATTTTAGTGGGTAAATCGTCAGATGAGGTAACAGGCTATTTTGCGCTTACTCATGGGCCGGTTATTCAATTTGGATTTTATTTGCTTGAAAAAATATTCCAACTTGAAGATACCAGAAATATTTTCTTTATGCGCCATCTTTGTACTTTTATTATATTTGGTATCGGGGTGTTTTTCTTTTACCAGCTTTGTAAAACATTATTCAGAGATTGGAGAATCTCGTTACTTGGCTGTATTTTTTTTGTATTAAGTCCAAGAATTTTTGCTCATGCCTTTTTCAACTCAGTAGATATCACTACACTCTCCTTATTTATCATTTCTATATATACTTTAATCAGGTTCTTTCATCAGGCGTCTCTATCTAATGCGATTTTTCATGGGATAAGCTGTGCTATTTTGATTGACACACGCATAGTAGGAATTTTGGTACCTTTTCTTACTGCTCTTCTTTTTTTGATGGAATTATTTATCAGTAATAAAAAGGCGAAGCTAAAAATCCCTTTGGGAATTTATGCTATCACCTTATTTGGATTTATTGTACTGTTTTGGCCGGCTTTATGGGCTAATCCGATTGAAAAATTTTATCTGGCTTATAAGTCAGTCAGTAATATATCATGGGGTGCAACCGTATTATATTTTGGACAAGACGTAAAAGCAAACGTATTACCCTGGCATTATACACCGGTTTGGATGATAATAACCACTCCTATATTGTACAATTTATTTTTTGTATTTGGAATGTTTACAATATTTCACAAACTATTATCAAAGCCAAAATATATCCTTAGTAATAAAGATTATATCTTTGATGTAATAATACTCATTTGGTTGTTTTTGCCCATTGTAGTTACCATTATTCACCATTCTGTATTATTTGACAGTTGGCGGCACCATTTTTTTGTATATCCTGCATTTTTAATTATCAGCTTAAAAGGAGTTATTTATGTGTATGGTTTAATAAAAAAGATCAGTAACGCAATATTAATTAAAATCGCCAGGTTCACATTAACAGGTATGGTTATATCAGGATTGATTACAATTACATGCCTTATGGTATCTTACCATCCATATCAAAATGTATATTTTAATATGTTAATAGATAAAAAAAATGTCAGGCGAAATTTTGAATTGGATTACTGGGGGTCATCTTTTTGTGAAGGAGCTGAATATGTTTTATCGCATGACTCAACCCCACATTTAAACTTTTTTCTTTCCGGAATGCCTATGTATAATCTTGAACGTATTTTAACGCCCTCACAAAGGAAAAGGATCCGTTATGTAAATACTGCAGAAGAGGCGGATTATTTTTTTGGAAATTACCGATGGCATAAAGAAGATTATGAATATACCAATGAGTTTTATTCGGTAAAGGCTAATGGTTTAACCATTTTATCAGTTTACAAATTGAGATAATCATAATAAGGAGCCTTTGAAAGACTCAAATAATATTACAAATGAAAATCACCTTCACTAATAGATCACTGATTTTATTAACTATAATAATTCAGTGCTGCTTGCTTTTATTTGCCTTTAAAAATATATTATTCAAAGATTTATTGTTTATAAATTATAATGATGGTATAAAAACCTATTTTACTTTTTCTTCCTATTTAAAGCAAAATATTAATGAAGGGATATTTATTTTTAAAAATATGAATTATCCTTATGGTGATTATGTGTTTTATACAGCCAATAATCCCATTTTAGCAATTTTTGTTAAATTGTTTTCATACTATGTATATGATATCACTCCTTATAGTTTTGAAATATTCAATTTTTTTTGTATTCTATGTATATTAATCAGCACCTTTTTTGTCTATAAGATTCTTTCTAAGCTATTACAAACAAAAAGTCTTATTCTTATCCTTAGTTTAACGCTACCGTGGCTATGTCCACAGATTATGCGATTTAGTGGGCTTGGGCATTTTAATTTATCGTTTTCCTGTTCGTTTTTAATAATAATTTACTTATTACTAAGATTTTACTATTGCTACAAAGATAATAATATTAAAAGTTGTATCATAAATACTACTTTATTAATCCTTACAGTAATCTTATTTACTTTTATGCATCTTGTTTATATCGGGTTATTATTAGTGGTGATTTTTGGTTTTTTCTTTTTCTGGGCTATTTATGAATTCTTTAAAACAAAAAAATATCCACGCTCAATTAATTATTTGTTTCCAATTATTATATTTTCATTCGCTCCAATATTATTTATCAAAATTATTGACAAATATGGTAATTTAAGAGGGGGAGGCGCTCAAGGTTATAACTGGATTGATTGGAAATTAAACTTTTCTGCACTTTTTACTTCCTATCCTCATAATAACATAAAGTTTCCATTTGAATATATTAATCCCATCCACTACGAATCCGATGCATTTTTAGGAAATTTTGCTTTATTCTCTGCACTAATTTTGGTAATTGTATATGTATTTAAAAAAAGGTGGTTTATTTCTTTAAAAAAAATATTCACTTCAGATAAAGGGTTCTTCCTACTTTTAATTTTAGCTTCGGCATTAGTTTCACTTCTAATCTCTCTTGGAGAAACAATAATTATTTTTAACGACTCTTACAAAATAACCAATTACTTAAATCCATTTTACTATATTCATAAGATAACGGATTTGGTTACCCATTTTCGATGCCTGGCGAGATTTAACTGGATATTCTTCTGGGGATTTAACTTCTTTATTGCTTTTATCATAGATCATTATGTTAAATATTATAAATCGTTTTTTGTAAATAGCATTGTTTTGGGCTTAATTTTCTGTGCTATTATTGCCACAAAGGAAACTATTATGATGTTTAAAATAAATGAGTATAAAAATTATTTAACAGACAAATCATACACCGAAAAATTGATATTTTTAGTAAAATCGGTTGATTTTTCAAAATATCAGGCAATATTACCAATTCCATTCTATCATGTTGGTTCAGAAAATTATGACTATACAATAGATCCGGATGAACCATTCTGTACACAAACAATGCAATTAAGTCTTATGAGCAACTTACCACTGATGTCAAGCAAAATGTCCAGAACGGCAGATTATCAGGTAAAAGAATTATTTAAGTTATTTACCGAAGATGATATACCAGATGATCTCTTTAAATTGCTCACTGATAAACCATTATTAGTTTTATATAATAAGCAAGTACATAATGAAATGATGGAGAACTATACCTCGAACCAATATCCACGTTGTAGAGAAGTGATCTTTAAAAATGCTGATATTATCAAAAAATATAATATGGAACTATTATCTAAATATCAGGATATATATTTATATCATTTTGAAGTAGGAGATATAAAAAAATAAGCAGATAAAGAACTTATCTTCGCAAATTAATCCCGAGTACTCGGGATGAAATCTCGATATATTGAAGTGAAATTAAGAAGTTAGTTGCTGGTTACTGGGTACTGGTTGCTGGGTAAAGGTAGTGATTACTGTCAGAAAGAATTACCAACCTGCCTGCCGAAAGCAAATAATCCAGAACCCAGTAACCAGAGCCCAGTAGCTGTTCATTAAGGGCACACCTGCCCGCCACCCACAAAGCTAATGCCAGGCAGGCGGGAATAATAGATTAGAATATTCTTTTATAGAGATAAAAAACTTCATTATCCCACAATAAATGCACTTTATTTTTATCTATATAGCTTGTTAAAGCTGAGTTAGGGATTTCATTATGAACCAATAAATAGCTTACATTATAGTAAGAAAATTCTTTTTCTAAATTTTCTATCCCATTGTGATAATTTACTATACTTTTTCTATCTGTATACAGTGCTAAAACCCGGGGTTTGATAAAAGCAATGACTGATTTTTTAGTGGTATTGTCTTTTATATATTCAAATGCCTCAATTGATTTGATTTCCTGAGGCCCCTCTACAATTCTATCTTGAGTCTTAATTATATTTAGAACTCTGTGATAATATAGTGCTAATATTATTCCTGTTAACATTAATGTTATTACCTTTTTGTTTAATTTATTATTTATTTTAATTCTTGTTAATCCTATTACCATATATTGAAATAGAAATGGAAATATTGGCAGTAAAAAACGAAACATTTGTGTTATAGGCCAAAGTAATAAAATACCAATGTAGCCTATTACCAGAAAGTCAATAAAGCATATATTTTTACTGAATTTATGAATTACTCCTACAACCATGCAAGAAATTGCTAATGAACTCAATATAATGCCTAAGAAATTGTATCTATTGTAAGTTCCTGTTGGGTGAAAGAAGTTTTGTAAAAGAACACTATAATGACTTAAGTTTAAAAAAAAACGGTTGAATATATCTTTTAAGATTATTTGATCAAAATAGGTACCTTCAGTTGGTAAAGGAAAAAGCAAATTCAATAGTATATAAAAACCGAAAGTAATTACCAATGTGAGGGTTATATTTTTAATTAATCTTTTTAAATCATTTTTACTTTTGTTTGTCTTTTTGATCTTTATGAGATCTTTGACAAATGTGCACAACATAGCAAAAATAAAAACTATACCGATAGTTCTTATTGATATTAGAGCTCCTATTAATATTCCTAAAATAAAAATATTCAACAACTTATTCTGATCCGATCTTAAAAAGATACATAAAGCTAATAGCAGAAAGAAAGTAAAAGGAATATCTGAAAGTATATTACTCTTAAAATCTAATGTCCATGGGTTATAAACAATTGTCAAAACTAAAATAGTGGATATAAGGGGAGGGAAGTACATTCTGTAATATTTCAACAAAGCCAAAGCCAAAATGAAAAGAAAGAAAGAGATCAGTATTGAAAATGCCTGTATATTATTTCCAAAAAAATAATATACAGGCGATAATAATAAGGGAAAACCTATAGGGTATGCAGAAGGTGCCTGGACGGGGTGATTCTTATTAAAAATATACCCTGTCTGAGATTGAGGTATACCTTCTACAATATTTTTTGCCTGGTGAATATATTGAGCAAAATCACCGCCCCAGGTATGGCTATCTTTAATATTTATTAAAAAGAGTGGTAAACATAACAGGCCTATTAATAAATAATTTAGCCAGGGATTTGAAAAGCTTAATTTATTAAACTTCATAGATTGACTAATCTAATTTCTTTTTAAAGGCAATCATATTATAATAATCTGCTTCTTTAAGACTGAATTGCTTTACACTTTTTTCAGATATACGTTTTAATTTCATAAGTATCCTGATTAGATTTAAATTTAAAATAAAGCTGTTTATATAAAAAAGGCGCGTATTCATAAAGGAATTTAGCTAAAATGAATATCGGTTTATTTTCCACTCTTTTGGATAAAATTTTACGAGTTTTAAATAAATCCTTCGGATTTAGTTTATTAATTTAAACAACTTAATTATTTCTCTGCATATATTATTATTGAACCTGCAATTTCTTTAACTATGGGAATACGCTCAACTATAAAACCAAGGGTCTTAACCAAACCAATCATAAATAAAGGTGTATAAGGATGTAAAAAGTCATAAGGAAAAACTTTAACGTTTTTAAAACCAATTTCTTTTAATATTTTTTTTATTGACCAACGAACAATGGCAGTTTCGTCAGGCGAGTCACCTAACCATTTTTTAATAAAAGGAATGTTTTTTTGAATAAATATCTGAGGATTAAGCATGTTGGGTTCAGCAAAAACTATTTTACCACCTGGTTTTAAAACACGATATGCTTCTTTAAGCGATTTTTTTATATCTAAATGATGTAAGATAGAACTACCATAAATACCATTGAAAGAATTATTATCAAAGCTCAATTTCATTGCGTCCTCTAATCGAAAGGAGACTGCAGGTAATTTTTTTACAGCAATGTCTAAAAGAGATTGAGAAATGTCTGTTGCAACAATATTTGCTTTAGTTATATTATATACTTTTTTGGTAAAAAGAGCCGTTCCACAACCAATTTCCAACACCTTCTGATTTGGATTAAATTTACCCAGATTTATAAAATAACCAGCACGTCTATCCGCTCTTAGTTGACCTGCTGCAGTAGACCAGCCCCATACCTCTTCAGCATATTCACTAATTTTGTTACCATGGTCTATTTCATGTTGTATCCTCTTATTATTTCCCATCATTAATTTCATTCTTATAGAATTTATAATAGTTTGCAAATATAGCATATATTTGTCGTTTAAATTTTTAGAGGAGTAAACAAAAAATGAGCAAACTTTCAAAAAAGGAATACTTTAACAATATAGCAGATAAACGCTTACAAAGAAGAAAAAGACACAAATACTACTGGAATGATATTACCAGGTATTGTAATTATTTTATCCATGATGAAATATCTGTGATTGAAATAGGCTGCGGGAACGGAGAAATGTTGAGCCGGCTAAAGGGTAAGAATAAAACAGGCATTGATTTCAGCGAAAAGATGATTAGCAACGCTAAAAAGAATTTTCCGGAATTGAACTTACATGTGATGGCAGCTGAAAATATTACGCTCAATGAACAATTTGATGTGATTATTATTTCCAACCTTATAGGTTTTGTTGATGATATTCAGTTGGTTTTTGATCAGATCACAAAACTATGCCACAGAAATACGCGGGTAATCGTAACCTACTACAATTATCTTTGGGAACCTTTTCTAAAATTTTCTGAACGGATAGGCTTAAAACTCAAAACACCTGACCAAAACTGGCTAAGTAATGCTGATATTAAAAATCTGCTGTATTTGTCAGGCTTTGATGTATACCGGATAATCAACAGGCAAATTCTTCCATTTTCTATTCCTTTGATTTCATATCTATTTAATAAAATCATTGCCAGGCTCCCTGTTTTCAATCATTTCTGCATTAATCAATATTTGTTTGCTAAAAAAGATAATGAATGTAGAGACTCAAAAAATTCAAAATTTTCTGTAAGCGTGGTAATACCTGCTAGAAATGAAACCGGAAATATTGAAAATGCAATTTTGAGATTACCCAAAATGGGAAGTTATACCGAAATTGTTTTTGTGGAAGGAAATTCTACAGATGACACGTGGGAAAAAATTAAAGAAATTAAAGCTAAATACGAAAAAACACACGATATTAAAATAATGCAGCAAGATGGTAAAGGAAAAGGCGATGCAGTAAGAAAGGGTTTTTCATCAGCTACTGGTGATATTTTAATGATCCTTGACGCTGATCTGACTGTGCCACCTGAAGATCTATCCAAGTTTTATGATGCAATTGCATCAGGTAAAGGAGATTTTATTAATGGTTCAAGATTGGTATATCAAATGGAAGACAACGCTATGAGATTCCTCAATGTTCTGGGGAATAAGTTTTTTAGTATGGCTTTTACATGGCTGCTTGACAGACCATTTAAAGACACGTTATGTGGTACAAAAGTAATTTTCAGGTCCGATTATGAAAAGTTGATCAGCAACAGAAAATTCTTCGGAGAGTTTGATCCTTTTGGTGATTTTGACCTGATCTTCGGAGCTTACAAACTCAACCTGAAGATAGTGGAAGTACCTATAAAATATAAGGAAAGAACTTATGGAAGCACCAATATTTCAAGGTTCAGGCATGGCTTTATATTACTTAAAATGTGTTTGTTTGCTGCCAGGAAAATTAAATTTTATTAAAGAGCGCCTCTACACCTTATTCCTACTTCAAACCACCCCATACTTTAAAATACAATAAACCGCCCACAGCCCATCCCTCCAGTTTATCTTCTTCCCTTCCTTATAAGTCCGCCCATAATAAGAGATCCCTACTTCATATATCCTTATACCCGGTACTTTTGAAATTTTGGCTGTTACTTCCGGCTCAAAACCAAACCGCTTTTCCTTTAAATTCAGACCCTGAATTATATCTCTCCTAAAAAGTTTATAACAGGTTTCCATATCTGTCAAATTCAGGTTAGTAAACATATTTGACAGAAGTGTTAAAAATTTATTCCCTATCGAATGCCAGAAAAAAAGTATCCTGTGCGGCTTGCCGCCCATAAACCTTGAGCCATATACAACATCAGCCATACCTTTCAATACCGGCTCTAAAAGCAAATTATATTCATTCGGATCATATTCCAGGTCAGCATCCTGGACGATCACAAAATCTCCTGTTGCTAGAGCAATACCGGTATGCAGCGCAGCGCCTTTGCCCTGGTTTTTATCGTGTTTTAATAATTTGATTGTAGTGTCAGGTGGAGAATGTAGAGACGTTGCATGCAACGTCTCTACATTCTCCACCTGACACACCGTAACATATTCTTCTATTTTACCAACAGTAGCGTCATTTGAAGCATCATCCACAATAATGATCTCTTTTGAAATTTCGTCCTTTAACTCAACCTCAATGATCTTATCCAATAATTCTGTGATCGTCTTTTCTTCATTAAAAACGGGAACAATGATTGATAATTTTTTTATTTCCATTAACTAAATGATTGAGATTTGGATTTTGATACAAAGATAGAGAATCAAAGACGGGATACAATCAAAATGAAACCATTTTGGCTCTTTTCTAAATATTGCATGATCCCGAGTACTCGGGATCGGTTTTCGGTTCAGTATATTCAATAAGTTGGCAAAATGCAGTTGGCAGTTGGCAAAAAAGAAAATAACAATCAAACCATTAAAACAATATGGCAACTGGATTTAGAAACTTAACTTAACCAGTCGGCAATCGGCAGTCAACAGTCGGCAAAAAAATCAGTCGGCAATTTACAGTCCACAGTCGGCAAAAAAACAATTGCCGATTGTGGACTGCCGACTGCCGATTGCCAACTGCCGACTGCCAACTACCAACTGCCAACTGCCGACTGCCGACTGCCGACTGCCAACTGCCAACTGCCGACTGCCGACTGCCAACTGCCGACTGCCAACTGCCGACTGCCAACTGCCAACTGCCGACTGCTTCTAAGCTGTCTTTCCTTTAATAATCCTCCTTATCCATTTCAATCTAATCTCATTTTTTTCTTTTTCACTCAACCTCCACTTCAATTCAGATCCATGAAGATTAATCGTTAAATGATGTAAACATATCGCAACACACACAGAAATATTCAAGCTCTCGGTAAAACCATACATTGGTATTTTCAAAAATTCATCCGCATTTTTTAGCGCTTCACCGCTTAATCCATCCATTTCAGTACCAAAAAACAAGGCTATCTTCCCCTTATCAAGCGGAAAATCATCCAAATCATACACTTTTTTTTTCTTACTTCGTACTTTGCCTGCCCCGTCATTTTTTGCGGGGTACTTCGTACTTCGTACTTCACAATATGGTGCAGTAGCAATGATCCTATAACCCTGATCTCTTAATTTTTCAATACATTCTTTTGTACCACTGCTACTGCCACTTCTTATAACGTCCACCCATTTAGAAGCGCCCAAAGCAACATTAGTATTAACTTTAAATTCATTTTGATTTTCTATAACATGCACATCCTGTATCCCAAAACAATCACAACTCCTGATCACAGCGCTGGCATTGTGAGGTTGAAAAATACCCTCTAAAACAACCGTTATATACCGGGTACGATTACCGAGCGCCTGCCCGATCCTTTCTTTTTTATTTTCAGTAATAAAACCCGACAGGTGTTCTGCTGACTCTTTTACAGGGTTGTTTTTTTTTGATTTTTCTTGCATAATTTGTTTTTATTAAAAAACAATATTACCTTGCAAATTGTAATATTAGGGATTTTTGAAAAAAAAACAAATTTTTCAAAGTTCCCTATTATAAATAATAACGTTATGACCAGTAACAAAAACTATATTGAAGAAGCAAAAAAGTATTTCCAGATAGCAGTTGATGAAATCCTAAAATCCAAAAAAAACGGTGACATTAAATATGCCGTTAACGGCTGTGAAAAGGGATGGCTTGCCTTTAACATTGCTCTTGATGCATATTTCTTAAAAAATGGGATAGATGTAAAAGAATTACCAAAAAATCACAGAAGAAAAAAAATGCTCTTAAAAAAATTCGCAGATGATGATTTACGCAATTTGTATTATAGAGCCATGGCTGTTTTACATATTTTCGGATTTTACGAAAGAAACCCTGAATTTGACGAAGTGGATGAAACTCTTGACGACATAAAAAATCTCATTGATAAACTTTAAACAAACTAAAAATTTGTTTTTATTAAAAAATGATAGCAACATCACAAAAACAATATACAGTTAAAGATTACAAACAGTTTGAGGAGGGCGACCCACGCCAACTCATAAATGGCAAATTAATTGCCTTGGGTGAACCAGCGCCAACTTACGGGCATCAGGGCATAGTGGCTGATATTTTAACCCAAATAAGGTTCTTTCTAAAAAATAACCCGATAGGAGAAGTTCGTTGTGCTCCAATGGATGTATATTTTGATGAGAAAAATGTATTACAACCTGATATAGTTTTTGTTTCTGATAAAAGAAACAATATCATACATGACGATGGCTTGCATGGAGCTCCAGATATGATTATTGAAATACTATCGCCTTCTACAAGTTACTATGACACCAATATTAAAAAAAGTATTTATGAAAAATATGACGTGAAAGAATACTGGATCATTAACCCTGACAATGACGAAGTAATAGGATATGAGAATATTGACCGAAAGCTTCAGGAATTTTACAGAGGATATGAAAAATTTTCGTCAAAAGTGTTAAAACTTGATATTTCCCTTAAATATTAGTTAGAATGAGAAAGTATTTTAATAGGCAACCAAAACAGCCGCTTTTTCGTCTTATTACCCAAGATTTGCATATTGTTGAAAAAACCCTTAATTTAGGGGTTTAATTATCATTAATTAGCAGAATATTACAGAGATTATAACACTAAATTGCCTTGTTATGAAAAAAATACTGCTATTCATCTTTTTAGGATTCGCTTTTACTCTACCCCGCGAATTAAAATCGCAGGATAATAGACAATTGCACGATCCCTCAGTTGGCGGATTAGAGTCGCATCATGCCGAACCATCATCTGCGCTTGCTGCTCCAAAGAAGTTCGGCAATAATCTTTACTCAATTTCTGAAGACAGAAAATATGACAAGGTCTTGGCTAAAACGTTTGTTCCTGAAGAATATTGGGATCATCCCGACTTTGGCACATTACCTTACAATGCCGAATGTGAGAATTGCAT
This sequence comes from Cytophagales bacterium, assembly GCA_019456305.1. Classification (NCBI taxonomy): domain Bacteria; kingdom Pseudomonadati; phylum Bacteroidota; class Cytophagia; order Cytophagales; species Cytophagales bacterium. The sequence continues at coordinate 12,839 of VRUD01000089.1, forward strand.
TGAAGAGATCCATAAACGAACAGAGGTTGACAGGTTTTATATTGATGCAAATGACCCATCTGTTTTTTACATAGAAAAATCAGCCACACCAGCAAATTACAAAGTAAATGGAAAATGGATTGCCATCAATGCGAATCTGAAACAAGTGAATAAGGATCTGTATGCAGCTTATCATCAGCCTTTTCCAACAGAATTAAATATCAATGAAGGCTGGACAAGCTTAAAAGCAGGAGATCATAAGCTTCGCTTTAACCAGTTGGTGTTAATAGAATATGATAGGAGTTCAAATATTACAAACTACCAGGCCAATTGGTCTGATTACACGATTGGCGATAATGGTGTTCACGTTTATAATATTTTCCCCGACATTGACATGACCATAAAGTTTCGCAAAGGTGGTGTTAAAAGTAATTTTATTATAAAAAAACGAAAAACAAATGTTGAAAAGTTGATATTCAGGGATAATTTGGATGTTCCAACCAATTTGACATTAAGTTTTAAAAAAGGTATTGAAGAAGAAGAAAAGGGCTGGAAGGGCGAAATAGCAATTAATGATGAATATAATAATCAATTATTCAGGTATGCCCGTATTAACATCCGGGATGATTCAAAAATTAAAACACATCAATGGGTTGGTCACTACCAGTTGGAATCCCATAGGATAGATGTTTTGGTTTATTCCGATCTATTAGATAATGATACTTTAGTGTATCCTTTAATTGTTGATCCTTTTGTTACCTATGGTCCTTTTGCAGGTGCCGGTCTCATGGGTTCAAGATTAACTCCCCTTGTTTGTACTCAAAGTTTAACGGTAACCTATCCGGGTGGTTCAGAACCACAGGATTTCAGTGCTGCGTGGGAAGTGGATGCCTCTACTGTGCTCAACTGTTGCGAGAATGGTTTTGCTTGTTGGAGGTGTGAAGCCGAAGTAGATATAACATCGGATTGTGGCGGCAAAACACCGGCAGGTGTTCAAGTATGGAAATGCGAACTTGATCCCCCTTGTGATGATCCTGCCTGCACAACCCCAGGACTTTGGACTCCTGCTACAACTTTTGGATCTAGTGGCTCCGCAAGCATGATCTCTTGTAAAACGCCTTCATGTACCGACCAGAGTATTACATTCTTTTTTAATCTTAAAAGAACTTATTGCAGCGATGCTTTTGGATGTGATTGTAACTGGGCTACAAATGGTTGTAATGCTTTAAATTCATGGTCGGTAACTTTAAGAGGCCGTACAGTTGAACAAAATTCACCCCCCACCTCATCAGCCGGTACAACTATATGCCAGGGTACTTCAACAACGCTCACTGCCAATGGCTCGTTTGGTGTTCCTCCTTATTCTTACTCATGGAGCCCCGGAGGAAGCTGCCCTACCTGCCAAAGCACTGTTGTAAGCCCTGCAGTAACTACAACATACACTGCCACAATCACATCCTGCGGAATTACTGCCACAAATAATATTACAATTACAGTATTGCCTAATTCCACAGCTCCGGCAGGAATAACTGCAACGCTCAATCCAATTTGCCCGGGCAATTCAACAACCTTAACCTTATTTGGTGGTTCTCTGGGAGCAGGCGCCACATGGAACTGGTACTCAGGCGGCTGCGGTGTTGGACCTATCGGTACAGGAACCTCAATATCCGTTTCTCCCGGTTCAACAACTACCTATTGGGTGAGGGCATCGGGAACTTGTAATACCACATCTTGCGCCTCTGTTACCATAACGGTAAATTCATTATCTACAGCGCCAACAAGTGTATCGGCAACTGTGAATCCGACCTGCGGTGGCGCTACAACACTATCAGTCGTTGGTGGCTCTTTGGGAACAGGCGCCACATGGAACTGGTATGCCGGTGCCTGCAGTGGAGGAGTTATTGGTACGGGAACTTCAATAGTTGTATCTCCCGGTTCAACAACTACCTATTGGGTGAGGGCGTCTGGACCTTGTAATATTACAACTTGCGCTTCAGTTACTATAACTGTAAGTTCACCATCTATAGCGCCAACAAGTGTATCGGCAACTGTGAATCCGACCTGCGGTGGCGCTACAACACTATCAATCGTTGGCGGCTCTTTGGGAACAGGCGCCACATGGAACTGGTATGCCGGCGCCTGCGGTGGAGCGGTTATTGGTACGGGAACTTTGTTAGTTGTATCTCCCGGTTCAACAACTACCTATTTTGTGAGAGCAGTAGGTACTTGTAATACTACGTCTTGCGCTTCAGTTACTATAACTGTAAATTCATCATCTACAGCGCCTGCAAGCATATCAGCAACTTCCAATCCCGTTTGCGCAGGCAGTTCAACGACACTAAGCGTTGTTGGCGGCTCTTTGGGAACAGGCGCCTCATGGAACTGGTACTCAAGCGGCTGCGGTGCCGGGCCTATAGGCACGGGAAGCTCAATATCCGTATCTCCCGGTTCAACAACTACCTATTGGGTGAGGGCATCGGGAACTTGTAATACCACATCTTGCGCTTCAGTTACTATTACGATAATTACTTCATCCACAGCGCCATCCAGCGCTGCAGCAAGTCCAAATCCTACTTGTGGTGGAGCAACAACCTTAACCCTGGCTGGTGGTTCTCTGGGAGCAGGCGCCACATGGAACTGGTATTCAGGCGGCTGCGGTGTTGGATTTATCGGTACAGGAAGCTCAATATCCGTATCTCCTGCATCAACAACCACTTATTACGTTAGAGCAGAAGGAACATGTAATACTACCGGATGCGCCAGCGTAACAGTAACAGTCAATTCATCATCCACAAATCCTACGGGAGCATCAGCAACTCCAAACCCGGTTTGTGCCGGTAGTTCTGTAACCTTAGATGTATCAGGCGGTTCGCTGGGAACAGGCGCTGCATGGAATTGGTATTCAGGTAGCTGTAGTGGCGGATTTGTAGCAACAGGAGATCCTATTATAGTTTCCCCCGCTTCTACAACCACATATTTTGTAAAAGCAGTAGGAACTTGTAACACTACAGCTTGTGTAGGTGTAACGGTAACCGTAAATCCAATACCAGCCACCCCAACACCGGCAAACAACAGCCCTTTATGTGAAGGGGCAACGCTTAATCTATCCACACCCTTTGTTTCGGGTGGAACCTACAACTGGACAGGCCCAAATGCTTTTTCTTCATCAGTTCAAAACCCCATTATACCCGGAGTTACTACGGCAAATGCCGGGGTTTACTCCGTTACAGTAACCGTGAGCTTTTGTACAAGCGCTGTTGGAAACACATCAGTAACGATTAACCCAACCCCCGCAACACCAACTCCAGCTAACAACGGCCCTTTATGTGAAGGGGCAACGCTTAATCTATCCACACCCTTTGTCCCGGGTGGAACCTACAGTTGGACAGGCCCGAATGCTTTTTCTTCATCAGCTCAAAACCCAACCATAGCCGGAGTCACTTCGGTAAATGCAGGCGTTTACCCGGTTACAGTAACCGTTAGCGGCTGTATAAGTGCAGCGAATATTACAACAGTAACAATTAATACCCTTCCTGCTATTGTTTCAGAGTTATCAACAGATGTTACTTCCTGTATTGTTGATGACGGCACGATCACCATCACTGCAAGTGGTGCAGCGCCCCCCTTCCAGTATTCAATTGATAATGGCGTTACCTTTGCCGGCAGTGGAACTTTCACCGGGCTAAGTGCAGGTAATTATCCTATTCTAATATCAGACGCTAATGGCTGCACAGTAACCGGCAGCACGATAATTATTTCTGCTGCCGGTGCGCCACCATCGCCTGCTGCAGGAACAGATTCAACCTATTGCGAGGGTGATCTTATTGCTGACCTCACTGCAACAGGTTCCAATATTGTATGGTTCTCCGATCCCGGGCTTACCGATTCGATTGGGAACGGTTCGCCCTTCTCTATTTCTCCTCTTGTCGGAACTACTACTTATTATGTAACTCAAACAGTCAGCGGATGCCAGAGCATATCCAACGCTGTTAATATCATCGTTAATGCCACTCCTGCAACGCCTGCGGCAGGAACCGATACCACTTATTGCAATGGTGATTCTATCGCTGACCTTACGGCAGCGGGCAGCAATATTGAATGGTTCTTTGATGCAGGGCTTACCATTCCAATTGGCGCTAACTCGCCTTTCGCTATCTTTCCCGGTGTTGGCGCTACTGTTTACTACGTAACACAAACTGCCGGCAGTTGTCAGGGCCTTGCCGACTCTGTGGTGATCATTGTCTATGCAATTCCTGCAGCGCCAACAACAGGGAACGATACAACCTATTGCGATGGTGATTCCATTGCCAATATCACTGCTGCAGGCGCTAATATTGAATGGTTCTCTGATCCCGGGCTTACGCTGACGATTGGCAGCGGCTCACCATTTACGCCTTCTCCTGTTGTTGGAATAAACACTTTTTACGCAAC
>VRUD01000090.1 GCA_019456305.1 Cytophagales bacterium
AAAAGAACATAGGAAAAAGAAAGCAATTGATGAAATTTTAAATCAGTAAAACCAACCACCTTTTGTCTATTAGACCTTTATTTACGATAGTTATGCCTGTCGTACAGGTAAAGGAACACACTTTGGCATAAACAGAGTTACACACTTTATTCGTCAATGCAGCCAAAACTATCAGTTGCCTTGTCATATTCTTAAATTAGATATAGAGGGTTTCTTTATGCACATTGACAAAAATATTTTGTTTAACCGCCTGCAATCATTTATCAATGAGAAATACATAGCGCCAGATAAGGAATTGCTCATTGAACTATGCAAAAAGGTAATTGATAACGACCCGACAAAAAATTGTTTCATAAAAGGAAATCAAACGGACTGGAATAATTTACCGGCTACCAAAAGTTTATTCCATAGTCCTGTTAATTGCGGATTGCCCATTGGCAACCTCACGAGCCAGATACTTGCAAGCTTTTATTTGGATAGTTTTGACCACTACATAAAACACGAACTTCAAATCCGTTACTACGGTCGCTATGTGGATGATTTTGTAATTATTCACAGCGACAAGGAGTATCTAAAATCACTTGTACAGCAACTTTCTAACTTTCTGCTTTCAACTTTACACCTGAATTTGCATCCACGCAAAATATACTTGCAATCGTACGAAAATGGCGTTCAGTTTCTTGGTGCGGTTATAAAACCTCACCGTACTTACATTGCCAGGCGCACCAAAGGCAATTTTTATAAAACCATTGAGGAATGGAATAAAATAATCCGTGAAAAGAAAAAATTGAATACGGAGGAACAAAATGCTTTTATCAGCAGTATGAACTCTTATCTTGGTATAATAAAGCATTACAAAACATATAAGCTGCGAAAGAAAATGTTACTGAAAAATCTTTCAGCATATTTTTGGAATTATGTTTATATCTCCGGTGGGTACTGTAAATTAGTTCCCAAAATCAGAATAGTTAAAAACTAAATTTTTATTCCATGCGTGTGGACACGGGCGTACAACAAAACGCTTTACAAGCAACCTGGCAGTGACGAGCAAGTTCGCCCAGCCGCTAACACGGGCTTAAAAGAAATGTCTTTTGTCTTTTAGTTTTAAAATCTCTATTATAAATTTTAATTGAAAATGATTATCCCAGGACAGAAAATGACATTCCTGAATTTTTTGATTTAATCGTTTTTGATTTTTTTTTAGAAGCAATTTTTTGAAGTGATTTATATTTTTCGATTCTTTCTACAATTGAAGATTTATATTGTTGAAACATAAAAGAATTGAAAATGTTTACATCTGCTTTGTTACGGGCAGAATTTAAAGCATTAAAATATTTGATTTTGTCTTTTTCCATAACGTAACCCATAGGTAAACCTTTTTCTAAAAGACAATGGTTCATTAATATACGTGAGGTTCTTCCGTTTCCATCACCAAAAGGATGAATTTGAACAAATTGATAGTGAGCATAAAAAGCAACGTCTGATGTTTCATTTATTGATAAATCTCTTTTCAATTCTTTATTGAGAAAAGAAATTAATTTTTTCATTTCTGGTTCAACTTTAGTGTGGTCAATATATGTTTTTTGTGTTCCTCCATGCGCTAACCCAAATCTGTAATCTCCTTTTGTTGTATCGTAAGTACCAAGAACATGATTGGTTGGTCCTCCGGTATTTTTCATTACAGCTCCACCAATTGCTTTTATTTTTTGTTCCGTTAAAATATCGCCTGAATATGATTTCATTAAAGCAATTGCATTTTGATGATCTTGTACCATGTTATGAAAATGCATGGATTGTTTATTTGTAGGAACTCCTGATGTTATAAATTTTTCAACTTGTGAAAAGGTCATTAGATTTCCCTCAATTCTTGTAGAATGAGAAGTTAATAGAATGTCTGCAATATCTTCATTATAGAAGTCTGGAACATAATTCTTTAATTGTTTTATATTTTCTGTTAATTTATCCATGATAGTAATGCAAATATACGAAAAGTAAGGTTTAAGTGTTTCATTTAGTATAAAAACTAAACGATGAAAAATAAGGTTTAACAGCTAGCTGTTAGCTTTTAGCTAACAGCCAACAGCTAACAGCTTTTAATTAAAGGGTTGCATGAAGAGCAACGCATGATCAACAGTTTCATTATTACACTGAAATTAACGGCTAACCCCTAACAGCTAAATTAACTATTTCCATTTGTAATAAACAACCCCATCTTCCGAAACCTCCCCAAATATCAAAGGCCTTGGCGCTACTTTGGAATTTAAAAACTTATAAGCAGTCAACATTTTTTCTTTAGCCGGTTGCATTTTGTTTTCATTATTGGTATGTAATGTAGCCAATTTTTCGTCTTTTTTAACATAGTCTCCTACTTTTTTGTGCAGATAGATTCCCGCAGCCAGATCAATTTCACTTTCCTTAGTTTCTCTGCCCGCACCAAGGATCAGCGAGGAACGCCCGATGGTTTCCGCATGAATTTTTTCAATATAACCTTGCTTTTCTGATACCACATCCAGTTCACAATTTGATGCAGGTAGAAGTGTTGGGTCATCCACCTGCCTGGGATCACCGCTCTGCGCTTTTACGAATTGTTTGAGCTTTTCCAATGCTTTACCAGAATCAATCGTTTCCTTTAAGCTTGCAACAGCATCCTTTTCACTTTTTGCAACACCTGCAAGCATCAGCATTTTCGAACCTAATTTCAGGCAGAGTTCAATTAGGTCTTCAGGCCCGTTTCCTTTTAGCGTATTAATTGTTTCTTCTACTTCAATAGCATTACCAATAGCATTGCCAAGCGGTTGTTCCATATCGCTGACTATCGCTACGGTTTCCTTGCCCATACCCGTACCAATATCCACCAACCTTTTTGCAAGTTCAAAGGCGCTGTCAGTATCTTTCATAAAAGCGCCATCACCGGTTTTTACGTCAAGTATGATAGCATCTGCCCCTGAAGCAAGCTTTTTGCTCATAATGCTGCTTGCTATCAGTGAAATATTATCCACCGTGGCAGTTACATCCCTTAAAGCATAGAGCATTTTATCTGCAGGAACGAGATTTGCAGTTTGAGCTCCGATGGCTATTCCAATGTCGTTAACGTTCCTAACAAATTGATTTTCAGACATTTCCACAGAAAAACCGGAAAAAGATTCCAGCTTATCGATCGTGCCGCCTGTATGTCCGAGGCCTCTGCCTGATAATTTAGCGACAGGAACCCCGCATGCTGCAACCATTGGCCCTAAAACTATAGAGGTCTTATCTCCAACCCCCCCCGTGCTATGCTTATCAACTTTTATTCCTTTGATCTTAGACAGGTCAATCACCTCCCCTGAATTGATCATCGCAGTAGTGAGATCAATCGTTTCTCTTTTGTTAAGGCCCTTGAAGTAAATAGCCATCAGAAGTGCCGGCATTTGATAGTCAGGGATATCTCCTTTGACATAACCTGATATTACAAAATCTATCTCTTCTTTTGAAAGTTCTTCTCCGTTGCGTTTTTTTAGAATGATGTCGTAGATTCTCATGATAATTTAGGATTTATACCCTTTGGAATTTGTATCTTTTTATGTCTACTCCAGGTATAATGATTTTATTCAATATATTTTAAAAGTTTTCATATTTCTTTATCAGATATATTTTCATTATCGGATTTATCATAAACAGATAATAAAAACACTTTTTCTTTGATAACTACGATATGGGTGATAATTCTTGCGCCACCGCTTTTACCTTTACCTTTTGATTTTATAGCGAGGCGAATTTTGTAGCAGTTGTGGCCAATGGGTATGCCTTGTTTGGGATTGCAGGAAAGTCTTTTACCCAATTCGTCAAGTTCTTGTTTTAAAGAGGGGTATTTTTTAGTCAGCCGTTTTGCCTGTTTTTTAAAATAGGGGATAGCTTCGATGCTAAAGTTCATCCAGAAAGTCTTTTAAAGGAGTTGCTTTTAACTTACCCTGTTTAATCAAATTCACCTCTTTAACGGCTTGCTTAATTCCGTCTAAAATTCCCTGTTTAGTAGGTTCAGTATCTTCTTCTTGTTTGAGACCTTTAAGCCTTTTTTTAAGGACTTCCCAATCCTTAATAGGAATGAAAATCCCGGTTGTTTTACCATTACTGTCTGAAATATATTGTAAGTTCATAATCAACATAAAATTATTAATTTCTTATTCAATTATCGACCCCGAGTACTCGGGGGTAATAATGAGATCCTAAGAGCCTATTTACTTGCAAAAATACATCAATAAAAAGTAAAAAACAACTAACTAAAACAATTCCTCTTATAACTGCAACTCTTTAATTATTCCTCTCACTAATTTTATAAACTTCGGTTTTGTCTTCAAAGCCTGCTTCATCACTTTTTCATGGTCAATCGGCTCAAGCTGGTCGGGTATTGCCATATCTGTGACGCAACAAATGCCCAGCGCTTTGATGCCGGCATGCACCGCTACGATCACTTCAGGGATTGTGGACATGCCAATGGTGTCTGAACCAAATTTTCTGATCATGCCAAGCTCTGCTTTGGAAACGAAATTAGGGCCGCTCACGGCTGTGTGAACGCCTGTTTTAGTTTCAATTCCAAGCTTTTCTCCAACCGACATACCAAGGGCAAGCAAATTTTTATCGTAAGCTGATGACATATCAGGGAACCTGGGGCCAAGCTCATCAAAATTTTGACCTATTAGCGGATTATCACCGGTGAAATTGATATGATCCTCAATGAACATTAAAGCCCCGGGGTATAGTTCAGGGTTCAGTCCCCCGCAGGCGTTGGTTACGATCAAAACCTCCACGCCAATTTTCTTCATCAACCTTACGGGGTAGGTTATCTCCTGCATTGAATAGCCTTCATAATAGTGTACCCTTCCCTGCATTGCAACAACAACTTTATCCTCAAGTTTTCCTATGACCAATTGCCCTTCATGGCCTTCAACCGTAGAAACCGGGAAATGTGGAATTTTTTCGTAAGGGATTTTTACAGCATTTTCAATTTCATCGGCAAGAGAGCCTAACCCTGAGCCTAAGATCAGCCCTATTTCAGGCCTGAAATTTATCCTTTCACTTAAATATATTAAGGATTCATTTAATTTTTGTAATAAGTTCATGAAATAATATTTAACGAATTAAGTTTTTAAAAAATATTCCCTAAATTGTAAAAAATTTTTAGTAACCAACAATTTTATTACATTTATTGGTTAAAAAGCTATGGCAAAAACAAAATTAAAAAATTACCACCGTGAAATTCAAAATGATATTCAACATAGAAAACACCGAATATTAGACAAAAAAAATGCAGAAGCATTATTGGGCGGAGGTGAGAAGCGAATAGAAGCACAGCATAAAAAGGGTAAGCTTACTGCCAGGGAAAGAGTGAAACTGCTGCTTGATGAAGGCTCATTTGAGGAGATCGGCAAATTTGTGATGCACCGCTGTAAAGACTTTGGCCTTGATAAACAGTATTATCTTGGGGATGGCGTGGTTACAGGATATGGAACCATTCAAGGGAGATTGGTTTATGTTTTTTCCCAGGATTTTACAGTTCTGGGAGGTTCGCTTTCAGAGACCAATGCCGAAAAGATATGTAAGATAATGGACCTGGCGATGAAGAATGGAGCGCCTGTTATTGGACTGAATGATTCCGGAGGAGCCCGCATCCAGGAAGGAGTGAACTCCCTGGGCGGCTATGCCGAGATATTTTACAGAAATACGATGGCTTCAGGGGTAGTGCCGCAAATCTCTGCGGTCATGGGGCCCTGTGCAGGGGGGGCTGTCTATTCTCCAGCCATTACTGATTTTATATTGATGGTTGAGCATACCTCCTATATGTTTGTTACAGGCCCTAATGTTGTAAAAACGGTTACAAAAGAGAAAGTAACAGCCGAAGAATTAGGAGGCGCTGCTGTGCACAGCTCAAAAAGCGGGGTTGCCCATTTTTCCTGTGCCAATGAAATTGAATGTATCAGTAATATTAAAGAATTATTAAGCTACATACCCCAGAACTGCGAAGATGATCCTCCCATACTTGCTTATGAGTCTGATGGTGATGAGGCGAGACCGCAGCTTAACGACATAGTACCGGATAATCCCAACCAACCCTATGACATCAGGGACATTATTGAAGGTATTATAGACCAGTTAAAACAAGGCCGGGATGACGGGGCTTTTTTTGAGGTTCATAAGATTTTTGCAGAAAACATTGTTGTAGGTTTTGCCAGGATAGGCGGCAGAAGCATTGGAATTGTAGGCAACCAACCGGCAGTACTGGCAGGGGTTCTGGATATTAACGCCAGTATGAAAGCAGCAAGATTCGTCAGGTTTTGTGATTCCTTTAATATCCCTTTATTGGTGTTGGAAGATGTACCCGGGTTCTTGCCCGGTACCGACCAGGAATGGAATGGAATAATCACCAGTGGCGCTAAGCTGCTTTATGCTTTCTGTGAAGCCACCGTGCCCCGCATCACTGTCATCACCCGTAAAGCTTATGGAGGCGCTTATGATGTGATGAATTCCAAGCACATCAAGGCAGATATGAACTATGCCTGGCCAACTGCTGAAATTGCTGTGATGGGCCCCAAAGGAGCCACAGAAATTATCTTTAAAAAAGAGATAGCAGACGCCAAAGACCCGGAGGCTGTACTACAGGAAAAAGTGGATGACTACACCCAAAAATTTACTACTCCTTACCGGGCAGCACACCGGGGCTATATTGACGAGGTGATCAAACCGGAAGAAACCCGCAAAAAGCTGATCACTGCTTTTAAAATGCTTGAGAATAAGGTGGATAAATTGCCGAAGAAGAAGCATGGGAATATGCCGTTGTAAATTTACAATTTACGGCCCATACAAGAGATTTTTATTTGATTTTCTGCCAAGCAGAACTTGAAAAGCAAATGACCGAAGAAACTGAATTAAATAAAAAAATTAATGAAAACCTTGCAAAGGTGATGATTCAATCATGAAGTATTCAAAACAAGAAATAGAATTGATATTGCAGGAAGGCGAAGATTACCGTATTGAGTTTAAAGAACGGTCTTCCAATATCAATAAAGAAATGGTTGCTTTTGCTAATGCCTCAGGTGGCAGGATTTTTATTGGTATTACTGATGATGGAAAGATTAAAGGAATAAAAATTGATAATACCTTAAAGTCACAAATTCAGGATATTGCAAATAATTGTGATCCGCCTGTAAAAATCTTATTTAATCAGTTTGAAAATATCTTAATTGTAGAAGTTAGAGAAGGTACAGATAAACCTTACGAATGTTCAAGCGGTTTTTATAATCGGATAGGACCTAATGCACAAAAACTTTCACGGAACGAAATAGTGGAGTTTGTTAAAAGTGAAGGTAAAATAAGGTTTGATGAACTTATACATAAAGATTTCACTAAAAAAGATTTTTCTGAAGAAAAATTCAAATTGTTATTGAAACAAGCGGGAATAACTCCTGTATTACCATTACCACAGATTATAAAAAACCTTGGGGTAGGCGAAGTTGAAAGAAACAATGTGCTCTACAATAACACTTCAGTTTTGTTTTTTGCAAAGGATTTGAGTGATCATTATTACCATACTACCGTTACCTGTGCCTTATACAAAGGTAACGAAAAAGTGACTATACTTGACAAAAAAGACTTTAATAAAGATATTATTTCAAGCATAAACGATGCTATGTTGTTTATGAAGCAACATTTAAAACTGCGTTACGAGTTTGACGGCTCTTTAGCACGAAAAGAAATCCCGGAATTACCTTACGAAGCTTTACGTGAAGCATTAGTAAATGCAGTTATACATCGTGACTATTTCCAGAAAGGGGCAAACGTTATGGTAGAGTTGTTTGACAACAGATTAGAAATTTCCAGTCCCGGAGGACTACCAAAAGGATTAGATCCCGAAGATTTTGGAAGCAAGAGTATGTTAAGAAATCCGAATATAGCAAATCTGATTCACCGGATGGGCTGGATTGAAAAAATGGGAACAGGAGTGAAACGTATTCAGAACTTAGTTAATGAAGTTGGTTTACCTCCCGTTAAATATACCTTTACTGGTTTTGTAACTATTACTTTCTGGCGTTATCCCGAAAAGGATAAAAAAATTGGGGGGAAAATAGAAGATACTACCCAGAAAGCTACCAGGAAAGGTTCGGTGAAAAGTTCGGTGAAAGGTTCACAGAAAAGTTCACAGAAAAGTTCACAGAAAAGTTCACAGAAAAGTTCACAGAAAATCCTACAATTTATAAATGATAATTCTGAGCTCACAACTACAGAGATGGCAGAGCTACTTAATATAAGCCGAAGAGCTGTGGCAAAGCATATAGCTATATTAAAAAAAGAAAATAAAATACAACGTATTGGTCCGGATAAAGGCGGATATTGGGAAATTCTAATTAATAACTAAAAAAGCATGACAGTAACAGATCTCATTGGAAAACTAAAACAGTTTTCACCTGAAACAAGAATAGTTGTGGCAGGATATGAAGGCGGCTATAATGATATAGACAGAATTGACGAAGTTTCTATTAAAGTAGATGCCGATACGCAATGGTATTACGGAAGACATAAAGAAAGTGAAAAAGACAAAGGTACTGTTGCAATTGCCTTAACAGGTCATAATCAAATTGCAAAAGATTAATACTTATGTGGAAGGAGTATAAACTTGCAGATATAATGGATTTAATTGGAGGTGGTACTCCGAAAACTACAATTGCTGAATATTGGAATGGAGACTTACCTTGGCTTTCCGTTGGAGATTTTAATAATGGTAGAAAAAAGGTTTATGAAACAGAAAAAACATTATTCACAGATCCAAAAAATGTGGCTATATTTCATTTGCACTTTGCCAGCAACAACAAAACCGCAACAAGAAAAAGGCAGGGCGAAAATTAGAAGGCAAAACGTATAATGAGATGCCGGAAATAAAAACACCACTTTCTCAAACCGATTGTGGCAGCCTCAAAATTCCTTCCTGAAAGTAAGCTTCAAACTACTTTCAGCCCCTATATTTTTTTTAAAATTTATCAACCCGTAATTGGGTTTTGAGTACTCAGTAGAAATGCCAAGGTCCAGTAGTTTAAACCCATTTTTAACACAATGATGAAGTAGTCCTTTCACAAGCATTACCATCGGGCTGAAATTTTTGTACTGATGCGAATCAGCCGGATAGAAGTTGTAGAGGATCTTTTTGTTGATCTTTATGGTAACGGTTAGGGCTGCTATTATTTCTTTGTCTCTTACCGTGAAAATCTGGTATTCATTTGGGAAATGGTGAAACATTTCAGCCAGCGTTCCATAGCTCATGGTTAAAGGATGTCCTTGCCTGTCCCGTGCTTTTTTTATAAAATCATATGCTTCATTTAATGGTACCTGCTTATCTGACTGAAAAATAAATCCTGCCTGCTCGCATTTTTTTAATCTTCTTTTTTCAGAAAGGTGGAATAAATCCAAAATCTCAAATCTCCCGACTTTATCGGGACAGGCGAAATCCAAAATATTTATGTGCTGGTTTAGTTCAGCGGTTACTATTTTATATCCCTGGTTTATAAAGCAGTTTGTCAGCAAAATGCTATTTTCAGGTGCATAACAGAAGGGATAGGATTTTACGACCAGGCTTTTCAGCTTTTTTTTAACAGCCCATTTATTTATCTCCTCAATGAATATATTTAAATTTTCTAAAGATAACCTGCTGTCAAACTCTATGGAACCAAACGAAGACCTGTATGGGCTGCAGCCTGCATTTCCATCAACGAAGAGGTTAAAGAGGGCTTCAATTTTATGGGTATTATTATTGACCAGATTGAATATTACTAAATTTTCGTTGGGTTGAAATTTCAGGTGTGATGCTTTATTGAAAAGGAAAACAGGAAAGGTATGCGCATAGCGCATAACCCCGCCAACTGGCGGGGCATGGCGTTTCCCACTCTCAAGTGCATTATTTATTAATATAGAATATTTTTTATTTGCTTTAAATTCAATTTTCATAGTTTGAGATTCGAGATTCGAGTTTCGAGTTTCGAGTTTCGAATTATGAGATTTCCTTTTACAAATTAAATAATACAAAGTAAATGAATATCTTTGAAAAAAATTAATTACAATATTAATCTTATCTAACGGTGAGTCCACTCTAAAAAGTCTTTTTTGCCACAAAAGTGCAAAAACACTAAATCCCACTAAAAATTAACTAATTGATTTTCAGGGTTTTGTGGGATTTAGTGCTTTGGTGTTTTAGTGGCATTTTTATTTTTTGGACTTTTTAGAGTGGACTCAACGGTATAAATCTTAATACTCATATCTGAATCTTAGGATGTTTTATCTCATAATTAGCATATTTCTTTCTGTATTACTATTTCTGCTTTTTAAATCTTTCGTCAGGTTTAAGGTCAACACTTTTCTGGCAATTGTGGTTAACTATGTTATATGCGTATTGATTGGATTGATTTTTCTTCAGTTTTCTCATCTTCCTGGCAGATATTCGATGTATAACGTCTTACATCATCCATTATCCATCTTTCACCATACCTGGGTGATTCTTGCTTTTATTATAGGAGTCTTATTTGTTTTCACATTTTATTTAATGGCGCTTACGGCTCAAAAGGTAAGTATTACACTTTCTACAGTGGCAAACAAAATGTCGTTAGTAATTCCCGTGATCTTTAGCCTTTTTGTGTTCAAAATTGAATCCAGAGGTTTTACATTCTTTAACATTTTGGGTATAATAACTGCCCTGCCTGCTATCTATCTGTGCACGTTCAGGCCTGGGGAGAAATTGAATCGGGGAATGCCTGCCCGCTCACCAAGCCTTCCCTCGGAGCTGGTAGGCGGGGATGAATCCCTGCCCGCCCAACAGGCAATCCGACAGAGCTGGCAGGCGGGGGGGAATCAGAGGAAATCTAAAATCCCAGATCCAAAATTGATTTACTTTCTGCCTTTAAGCGTATTCATATTAGGAGGCGTGATTGACACGATGATAAATTATACAAATTATAAATATATTGGGGAATCGGAGGAAAGTTTGTTCCCGCTCATCATGTTCGTATCAGCGAGCCTTGCCGGGATTGTTGTTGTTCTTTATATGATAATTACGCAACAGTTAAAAATAGATTTAAAAAGTATTACAGCGGGAATTATCCTGGGCATTCCAAATTACTTTTCAATTTATTTCCTGCTGAAAGCGCTTACAGCTTTCAATAATAATGGCGCTTTGGTTTTTCCCATATTTAATATTGGCATTATTATGGTTTCTGCTATATTAGCATATTTAATTTTCAAAGAGGAACTGTTGAATATCAACAAAATTGGCCTGGCGATGGCTGTGTTGGCTATATTTTTAATATATTACCAGGAATTAAGATTGATTATTGGGCATCTCTAAAAACTACATATTTTTTAAAACACACCCCTTGCCCCTCTTGATAGAGGGGAATATATGGTGTAGTTTTTAGAGATGTCCTATTGATTAGGAAATAGAATACTAATGGAAAAAAAACCTTTTAAAATATTGATTTTTCTCTTCTCAATACTCCTATCTCAATACTCCTGTCTTTTTTCCCAAAACTACATCGTTGATGATAAGGTATCGGAGGAGTTGATAGTGAAAGGGATTGATAAATTGTATAATTATGAATTTGAAGAAGCAGAAGTTTTCTTTAAAAAATTAAAAGTAAGATTACCACATCATCCTATATACCCTCTCTTAATGGCATTGATGACCTACTGGGAAATGATGCCGGTATTTGATAATAAAGCGCTGTTTGATCAGCAGGAAGCATATCTTGCCAGAGTTTTAGAGCTTTCCGACAGCTTACTGGAAAATGACGAAAATAATGTAGAGTTATTTTATGCTAAATTGACTGCCCATAGCTATTTATCCTTATTACATTCGGAGAATAATAGCTCTTTACAGGCAGTAAACGAGGCCCGGAAAGCTTATGCATATATGAAAAAAGGATTTAAGCTTAAAGAACAATACCCTGAGTTTTATTTTTCAACCGGGCTTTATAATTACTATGTTGTGCAATATCCCGAAACCCATCCTCTTTATAAACCTTTTATGTTCTTCTTTCCTGGCGGTGATAAGCAAAAGGGTTTGAAGCAATTAAAACTTGCTGCACAAAAAGCCGTTTTTTCAAAAGTGGAAGCGCTGGAATATCTTGCCCATATCTACCTAAAATATGAGTCATCTCCTTATAAGGCAATTGAATTTACCCAAAAGCTTGTGGATCATTATCCAAAAAATTTATACATGGTTACAAGACACACAGAAGCGCTTATTGCATCCGCAAAATATGAAGATGCCCGACCCTTTATCAGTAAGCTAATGAATAGTGGTAATGATTTTTTTATCATGACAGGTCAATTATTTGTTGCTATAACCCGGGAGAAATATATGCAGAATTACCTGGTTGCCAAAACCTGGTATTTAAAAGCCATTACTTCAGGTGATAAATTTGAAGATTTTGCCCATGATTATTTAAGCTTTGCCTATACAGGCCTTGCCCGGATTGCGATCAAAGAAGGTAATGATAAAAAAGCAGAAAAATATTATAAAAAAGCGCTGGATCTGACTGAGTATCAATGGGTGATTCAGGAAGCGAAAGAGTACTTGGATCAGTAGAAGGTATAATGCTGATATACGAATATAAAATGCTAATATACTAATGAATACTAATGATACGAATAAAAAAGAGAAGTTAATACATCCTGAGTTGTCTTATAAAATAGTAGGGATTTTGTACCAAGTTCATAATCAGCTTGGAAGGTTTGCAAGAGAGAAATAATATTGTGATTTGATAGAAAAATTATTGATAGAATTAAAAATTCCATATATCAGAGAATATGTATTTAATGATTCAGGCAACAGAGTTGATTTTCTGATTGACAATAAAATAATACTTGAAGTAAAGGCTGAAAGAATGATTACAAAAGAGGACTATCATCAGATTCAGCGTTATCTTCAATCATTAGATAAAAAGCTTGGTTTGTTGGTGAATTTCTATACTCATTACCTGTCACCTAAACGAATCGTTCGCATTGAAACTGACGTTAGGAAAAAGTTTTTATGATACTAATAATATAATGCTAATCCCGAGTACTCGGGACTAATGATACTAATAAAGAAATCTATATTAAGAAGCAGAGTAAAAATATTCGTATAATTAGTATAAATTAGTATATTAGCATTATACACAATTCGTATATTAGCGTTTTATTAATCATAAGAATAATGCATAAAATTTGTCAATTTCTATTTCTCGGATTAGCTATAGGTGGTTCAGGGCATGTAAGCAATTCCCAGGTCAAAGTAAATACTAACGGGGAAAGTTATGACAGGGACAATAGAATTGCCCGGATGCTAACCCCCAACGTTCAATTTCAAAATCCAACACCTGCCCGCCCGCCTGTCTGGCGGACAGGCCAAAGGCCTATGGCAGGCGGGTCCGGCATATCGTTACAAAAAAAACTGCTTGATTATATCAAAGCCACCTATCCTGAAGAATCTTATGGTGAGTTTGAATTGAAAAATATGATCACAAGCCCTGCTGGTTTTCATTATCTTTTTCAGCAAACATATATGGGATTCCCTGTTTATGAGGCAAGTACTAAAATAAATCTGGCCAAAGTCCCGCCAGTTGGCGGGGCAGAGTACATAACATTAAGAATTACATCGGTTTTTGATAATACGTTTCTGCTGGACTCATTAGCAGTGATCCCAGAAGATGCAGATACTAATATTGCCGGTAAATATTTACAAGAACATTTTAAAGATGTATTAATTGAGAACACACATGGCATTTCTTTAAAAGATGGCATGTCTTACAGTTCTAACATACAATTCACTTCTGTGGAAATATTATATGCAGATGGAAATTATTTGAAAAAGGGAATACTTTTACGATATGGTTCTTTAAACACATCAACCGGTTCGTTTGAAATATTGTTTGATAAAGGGGGGATGATCATTCATGAAAAAGATTTAAATACGTATGCGCATGGCGTTCAGCGCTCTGTGCTCCCGAGTAACCCGGGACGCTATGTACAAGACACAACTGAAAAAGATTCTCTCGTAAACGCCTGCATCTTCAACCCCGATCCGCTTACAACTGCAAACGTAACTTATGGTTCACCTTATGTTGATTCAAATGATGTTGATATTGTTGAACTAAATGCAGAAAGGGATTCTGTTATGATGACTGTAAAATTTAAAAATGATACATTTTTTCTTGAAAGCCCATATTGTGTTGTTGGTGAATATGATCCACCCGCCAATTCTGTTTGTTTTGATACCACCGCTGATCTTTGCTATACACGAAGTGATGTTTGTTTTGAGCAGGTAAATATATTTTACCATATCAATAATTACCAGGATTATTTGCAAAGTTTAGGTTTTGACAGCCTTGTAAATTATCAAATAAAAGTAGATGCCAATGGAATGAGCGGGGCGGATAACTCCATGTTTTCTTCCTTTTCAAATTTGCTTTCCTTCGGTGAAGGCGGGGTGGATGACGGAGAAGATGCTGATGTGATCATTCACGAATATGGACATGCCATCTCTTACAGCGCAGCGCCTAATACTAATACAGGGACGCAACGTAAAACTTTGGATGAAGCCAATGCTGATTATTTGGCTGCTTCCCTGTCCCGTTCGATTGATACATCCGGTTGGCAAAAAGTGTTCAATTGGGACGGACATAACGGGTTTTGGTCTGGCAGGTGGGTTATAAGTAACAAACATTATCCGGAAGATTGGGTTGGCGGTATTAACCAGGATGCTGATATTTGGAGCGCTACTTTAATGCAGATCTGGGAAGACATTGGCAGAACTGATGCTGACCGGATCCTTTTGCAATCTTTATACAGCTATGCTCCAAATTTAACGTTTACACAGGCAGCTTATTTGTTTTTACAGGCAGACAGCTTGTTATATAATGGAGCAAATTATTTTGTGATCTATAGACGTTTTAGAGATAGAGGAATCCTTCCACTGCTGCCTTACAGCGCTGTGCTAATAGATAAAGTTGATCCGGTTTGTTATGATTCCTGTGATGGACAGGCAGCGGTAATTGTTTTAGGTGGCGTACCGCCTTATACTTATCAGTGGGACGATAGCACTGCACAAGATTCATCTACTGCTATTGGACTATGTGCCGGAACTTACGTTGTTACTTTTGTTGACTCATTAGGAGATACAGCTTCTGTAACAATAGCGCTTAATGAACCAACTGCCTTCTCTGTATCCCTTTTTTCTACACCTGACTCCTGTACAGGCTGTAGCAATGGTACTGCTGCAGCGATTGTGAGTGGTGGTTCGGGAAATTTTATTTACCAATGGAATGATCCCGATTCTCAGGCTACTGCCACAGCTACCGGACTGACTGCGGGGATTTACATTGTAACCATTACCGATACATTTTGCGGTAATACTTCCGTTGATACTGTAACAGTAGGCTCACTGATTGCTGTTAGCAAGTTAACGGATAATAGCGCTAACAATGTAGAGGTATTTCCCAATCCGTCTACCGGCATCGTTACAGTTCAGGTTGGGCGCTCCGAAAACCTGAGAGAAATACATTCAATCAAACTCTATAATATAATGGGGGAATATGTAGCTCGGATTGGTAATCCGAGTGGCAAAGGGGCAGATGGCAGATGGAGCATGGATATTTCGGATTTTACGAATGGGATTTATTTTATGAAAATTCAGACTGTTGAAAAGGTTGTTACGAAGAAAATTGTGCTGGTAAAGTAATTTATGGGCATCTCTAAAAACTACACCATACATTCCCCTCTATCAAGAGGGGCAAGGGGTGTGTTTTAAAAAATATGTAGTTTTTAGAGATGCCCTTATACAAAATAACATCCATAATTATTTAATTCTATTGACAAAACTCCTTTATTGAATCATAAGCATCTGAATATCCTAATTCACCCGCTTTATTCAAGTCCAAACAACCGCCATTTTTATCATTTAACATTAATTTCACAACTCCACGATTATAATAGGCACGTGCATCATTTGGGTTTAGTTCAATGACTTTGTTAAAGTCCTGAATAGCTCCACGATTATCTTCAAGTTTCGCCTTTGCATTTCCACGATTACCATAGGCATCTGCATAATTTGGGTTTAGTTCAATGGCTTTGTTATAGTCCTGAATAGCTCCATGATAATCTTCAAGTTTCCTTTTTGCAAGTCCACGATTATAATAGGCATCTGCATCATTTGGGTTTAGTTCAATGACTTTGTTAAAGTCCTGAATAGCTCCACGATAATCTTCAAGTTTCGCCTTTGCAACTCCACGATTATAATAGGCACGTGCATCATTTGGGTTTAGTTCAATGGCTTTGTTAAAGTCCTGAATAGCTCCACGATAATCTTCAAGATCCGCCTTTGAAACTCCACGATAAAAATAATCTTTAGCCATTTGGGCTTGCATTGGATTTGCAAAACCTATCAAAACCAATTATGAGTTCACTCTAAAAAAAGGGCATTTAGCGGTGTGTCATTAGTAATCAATCCCGGACTTTCTCTTCTTCTTTTTTAAACCACCCCAATAAATAAGCCAATCCCATAAATCCAAGCAAAATCACACAAATAGCTAATAATAATATAGCAAGGTTACTCATTTTTAATACCCCTTTCTATTAAATATGCAATTATAAAAGATAATAACATTCCAACAAATCCAAAAATATAAACAGGTAAATCCCATTTTCCCTGAACAATATTCCCAACAATAGCCAAAAGAGCAACACCCTTGCTCATATCATACGCAAACGATGCCATCGCTCAAAACTTATAGTAACTATACCTTTATTTGAAACGATTGCATTATTAAATAACTAATTCGTTAATTAATAGAAGCGATGGCATCGTTAGAGTAACCAAATTTAATGACTTTTCTCCACTGCCACTTGCTTAATGATAATACCTTTACCGGTTGTGATTTTAAGCATGTAATTTCCGGCAGATAGCATCGCCATATTCATACTGAATGTTTGTGGTTTTTTGTTTACATCCATTTCATGAACCTTCTGCCCCAGGGTATTGTAAATCTCAATTTTTTCAATTTCCAACCCT
>VRUD01000091.1 GCA_019456305.1 Cytophagales bacterium
ACCATCTTAACAATTGAACAATGAAATAATATATTTTATGATTACAATATTGCGTAATTAAATTGTTGCTACACTAGGTACTCGGTACTGGTAGTGATTAATCTCAGAAAGAATTACCAATCTACTTACCGAAAGCAAATAACCCAGAACCCAGTAACCAGAGCCCGGTAGCTGTTCATTAATAGCACACCTGCCCCGACAAAGTCGGGGAATAATAGATTGAAATATAATTTCATTTAAACATTGAAGTTTCGATACAATTTATTACCTTTGGTTGAAAAAAACCACTTAAAATGCCAACTGACACCCTGTTAAATACACAACCTGAAACAGCGTTGCTGAAATCACTCCGAGTACCCAGAGAAAACAATATTCTGCTTGAAATCAATAATTTAAAAACTCAATTTAAAACAGAATCGGGGATCCTCAAAGCTGTTGATGACATAAGCTTTAAAATAAGGAAAGGGGAAACATTGGGCGTTGTTGGTGAATCTGGTTCTGGCAAATCGGTCACTGCCCTTTCGATCATGCGCCTCATACCTCACGCACATGGTTCTATTACAGGTGGTGAAATAATTTATCATTCAAAAAATAATGGCAGCATTAATCTTTTAAAACTTTCTGAAAGAGAGATGAGAAACATCAGGGGCAATGAGATCTCTATGATATTTCAGGAACCGATGACATCTCTAAACCCTGTGTACACTTGTGGTGATCAGGTAATGGAAGCTATTTTGCTGCACCAGAATATTAATAAAAAAGAGGCACAAAACCAGACCATAGAGCTTTTTAAGAAAGTTGAGCTGCCCCGTCCTGAAGTAATATTCAGTACCTATCCGCATCAAATTTCGGGCGGACAAAAGCAACGGGTAATGATTGCCATGGCATTATCATGTAATCCTTCTATCCTGATTGCTGATGAACCTACCACTGCGTTGGATGTAACTGTACAAGACACCATTCTTGATCTTATGCGTAGCCTGAGAGATGAAATTAACATGTCAATCGTATTTATTACCCATGATTTAGGCGTTATTGCTGAAATCGCTGATCGAATAGTTGTGATGTATCCTGGAAAAATTGTTGAGCAGGATAATGTATATGAGATCTTCAGTAATCCGGCACATCCGTATACCAAAGGATTATTAGCTTGCCGTCCGAGGTTAGATATGCAGTTAAAGGTACTTCCCGTAATAACAGACTTTATGAAAGAGGATGAAGAAGGTAACATTATTGAGATTAGAAGTAATCAATTTTCGTCAGTAGGAGAAGCAATCCTGGCAAATTTTGTAAGCGAATCGGAATTAAGAGAAAGATACAATAATTTATTAAAGAAAGAGCCAATCCTACAGGTTAAAAACCTAAAGACCTATTTTCCTATTCGTAAAGGCTTATTTGGGAAACCTACCGATTACGTGAAAGCAGTTGATGATGTAAGTTTTGATGTTTATCCGGGGGAAACGCTTGGCTTGGTAGGAGAATCCGGTTGTGGTAAAACCACGCTTGGCAGAACAATACTCAGACTTGTCGAGCCCACAGATGGAGAAATTATTTTTGAGGGGAAAAAAATTAACGACCTGCATGTCACTGAATTAATAGAGCTTAGAAAAAAAATACAGATAATTTTCCAAGATCCTTATTCCTCGCTAAATGAACGTATTACAACTGGTGAAGCTATCATGGAACCTATGCGTGTACATGGGATAGTTGAAACTGAATACGCTCGTAAAAAAAGAGCTATCGAGTTGCTTGAAACTGTTGGGCTTAGCAAACATCAATTCAACAGGTATCCGCATGAGTTTTCAGGTGGTCAAAGACAAAGAATTTGTATTGCAAGAGCTTTAGCAATCAATCCAAAATTCATTATCTGTGATGAATGTGTCTCTGCACTGGACGTTTCAGTACAAGCCCAGGTACTTAACCTGCTGAATGAGTTAAAAAAAGATTATAATATTACCTATATCTTTATTTCGCATGATCTGTCGGTTGTAAAATTCATGTCGGATCGTATAATCGTTATGAATGAAGGACGAATAGAAGAGATGGGATTTTCTGAAGATATTTACCGGAATCCTCAGAAAGAATATACCAAAAAGCTTATTGATGCTATTCCGAAAGGAAACCTGGATGATATAAGGAAAGCACAGTTGAAAAGACAGGCTTATGTTTAAAAAATTTTAATGTTTTGCCACTAATTCCCTTTTTTAGTGAAAATTCGTGTAATTCGTGGTTATATTAACAATGGGTAGAAATCGTAAAAAGAAAAAACATATTCCTAAGGGAATGAGGGAACCAAATAAATTTTCGGACACTTATATTACAGGACGCGTAGATCATGTTAACCCAAGATTTGCATATATAGTTAGTGAGGAAACTGAAAATGATTTAAAAATATCAACTAAAAATCTTAATGGCGCTTTAAATGGCGATACTGTCAGGGTTGCCGTTTATGCCAAAAAAAAAGATCGATTTGGGGGTGAAGTCCTGGAAATATTAGAGAGAAAGAGAGAGGATTTTGTTGGTAAAATTGAAATCTCCCCGGGATTCGCCTTTGTTATACCTGATGGTAAAAAGATGCATTGTGACATCTTTGTTAAACATGAGGATATCAATCATGCTTCCAATGGCGATAAAGTGATTGTAAAGATCAAAGAATGGCCGGACAAAAGTGTTAAACAAGGGCGCTCAAAACAGCCGAGTTTAGTGGGTATTGTTACACAAGTATTGGGAAAAGCCGGTGAACACAATGCTGAGATGCAATCCATCATGGCAGAATTTGGCATACCTTTCTCGTTTCCTGAGAATGTCATTAAAGAATCAAAAGTAATCTCCTCTCAAATTTCTCAAAAAGAAATAAAAAGAAGACGGGATTTTAGGGATATTACTACTTTTACTATTGACCCTGAAGACGCAAAAGATTTTGATGACGCAATCTCAATTAGTAAATTAGAAAATGGAAATTGGAAAATAGGAATTCATATTGCTGATGTTACACATTACGTTCAGCATGATACGCTTTTGGATAAAGAAGCTTTTAAAAGAGGTACATCAGTATATTTAGTGGATAGGGTCATTCCCATGCTGCCGGAAAAATTGTCTAACGATCTATGTTCATTAAAACCTCTTGAAGATAAATTGACATTATCGGCAGTTTTTGAGCTGGATGAACAGGCCAATATAAAAAATGGTTGGTTTGGTAAAACGATCATTCATTCTAACAGGAGATTTACTTATGACGAAGTACAACAAACCATTGATTCAAAACAGGGTGACTTTGCTAAAGAGATAAATGTATTGAATGATCTGGCTAAAAAGCTTCAGGAAAAAAGATTTAAAAACGGTGCTATTGCTTTTGAAACACTGGAAGTGAAATTCAAGCTCAATCAGGATGGCGTCCCAATTTCTGTGCATCCGAAAGAGAGGAAAGAGGCCCATAAGCTGGTTGAAGATTTTATGCTCCTGGCTAATAAAAAAGTTGCTGAATTTGTATTTAATCTAACAAAAGGGAAAGATAAAAAGCACTTCGTCTATAGATTACATGATTCTCCCGATAAAGAAAAGCTGAGATTATTTGCAATTTTTGCCGGTAAGTTTGGTTACAATATTGATTTGAAAACCAATGGGATTTCAAAATCTCTTAACCAGCTTATTGATCAGGTAGAAGGCAAATCTGAACAAAATGTATTACAAAATATCGCCATTCGAACCATGGCAAAAGCTAAATATGGTACGGATACAGATGGACATTTTGGATTGGCTTTCGCGCATTATACACATTTTACTTCCCCAATACGCAGGTATCCGGATATGGTGGTGCATCGTTTACTTTATCATTATTTAAAAAACGGCAATTCTGTAGATAAAAACGCACTTCAGGAAAAATGTAATCACGCTTCCAAAATGGAAATTGTAGCTAGTGATGCTGAAAGAGCATCCATAAAATATAAACAGGTAGAATACATGAGCAATTATATAGGTGAGCAATTTGAAGGAATCGTTTCAGGAGTTTCAGAATGGGGCGTGTTTGTGGAAATTGTGAAGACCAAATGTGAAGGTTTGGTTAGAATGAGTGATATGTCAGATGATTATTATTACCTGGATGCTGAAAACTACAGGATAATTGGGGAAAGAACAAAAAAAATGATCACACTGGGAGATCTTGTTAAAGTAAAAGTTAAATCTACAGATCTGGACCGCAGGACAATTGATCTGGTTTTTGCGGATTAAGTGTTAATCCTTTTTAATTCTTAGCCCTTCTTTTTATATTATTTTTAGTGTAATTTGTGGTTGTATTTTTATTCGTATATAATTTAAGCATGCCATTTGATATAACTGCCCTTACCGGAATAATAAACAAGGAGATAACATCATATAACTATGGAGATGCTCCCAAAGAACTTTACGATCCAATTCGCTACATCCTGGCTCTCGGGGGCAAAAGATTAAGGCCTCTTCTAACCCTTCTGGGAAATTATCTTTTTTCTGATAATATTCAGCAGGCTATTAAGCCTGCTGTTGGCATTGAGCTGTTCCACAATTTTACCTTAATGCATGATGACATTATGGATGCTGCGCCTTTGCGCAGGGGCAAACCATCGGTGCATAATAAGTGGGATCAAAATATTGCTATATTATCAGGTGACGTCATGCTTATTAAATCTTATGAATTGATCAGTCGGGTTGCAGATGACAAAATTAAAAAAGTAATAGGCCGTTTTAATGAATGTGCCTCAAAAGTATGCAAAGGACAGCAGTTGGATCTGAATTTTGAAAAAGTGCATGATGTGAGTATTCATCAATATATTGAAATGATAACTTATAAAACCGCAGCTTTACTCGGTTTCAGTATTGAGTTGGGTGCAATTATAGGAGACGCTGACGAAAAAGATGCTGAATTACTCCGGGAATTTGGCACAAACGTTGGTATTGGATTCCAGATAAAAGATGACCTTTTAGATGTGTATGCTGAACAAGGCAAATCAGGAAAGAGGGTAGGGGGAGACATCATAGCCAATAAAAAAACATTTTTGCTTTTATTAGCTTTACAAAATGCAAACAAATATGAGTATAAAGCGCTTAACGACTGGCTTAATATAAAGGACTCACAACAGAATGGGGATAAAAAAGTGAAAGCTATTACTGAAATATATGACAGTCTCAACGTTAAAAAAGACACTGAAAAAGAAATGAGTAAATATTTTCAAAAATCATTTGAAACCCTGAAAAAGGTGAGTTCTGACGCAGAGAAGATAACAATATTAAAGGATTTTGCTATTAAATTGATTGATAGAGATAGATAAAAAATGCTTAAAGTGCCTAAAATTTTAGGCACTTTCAATTTTAGGCATTTCTTTAAGCGCCTGTTTCTTTTGCTTCTTTAGGATATTCAAAAAAGACTTCTGAGAAATCCCGGAATTCCATTGGGTTGTCAGGAAAGTTTCTAACGTAGGATTGCAACATTCTATAGCCCTCATCATACCAAAGTATAATTACAGGGGCGTCTTTGATCATAACCTTTTCGGCTTGCATAAAGTATTCATTGGCTTCTTCAATACTATTTGCGTTTAGGGCAGCTTCATATAATTCGTCAAATTCATCGCTGATATACCTTGCGAAATTAGGATATGATTTATCTTCCAGTGATTTTGGTACTTGTTTACCATAAAAAAGCCATAAGAAGTTTTCAGGCCTGGGCAGATCCGCAACCCATCCTATCCTGAAAAACTCAGATTTTCCACTCATAATATTTTCATTATGTTGAGCCCAGGGAACAATATTTAATTCGATTTCGATATTAAGGTTATTATCAAGTTGTTTTTGAACTTCTATTGCTACGTTGGTATTTCTTTCACCTCCTGCATTTAAGTCTAAAACCAATTTAGGAAATCCGTTTCCATTCGGATACCCCGCTTTTGCTAAATAATATCTTGCAGAATCAACATTGAGGGTAAAACCTTTAATTTGATCAATATCATAGTTGTCAAATGTGGGAGGTGTAATACCATGATAGCCCGGTGCAAACCCTTCTCCATTTAGTACAAAATCGAGAATCTTTTCTCTATCAATTGCATAAGAGAAAGCTTTTCGTAGATTTATATCATTGAATAGTTTACCCGTGTTAAGAAATGAAAGAAATTGCGTAGCCATTTCCGGGTGACTTTGCAGGTTATACTCACTATACTCCCCACTTAAATCAGTACCTGCTTCTTCCAATATTTCAATAATATACTCTGTTGGAAGACGATACATCATATCCAGATTACCTTTCTTAAATTCAAACAGTTCGGTCTTTTTATCTTTAATAAATTGAATACTAAGTGCATCCAGAAGGGGAAGCTTATTCCCATAGGCGTCTTTTCCATAATAATTCTTATTCCTTTTAAGAATTACTGAAATATCTTCATCTACGCTTGATAAATAAAATGGCCCGGTTCCCACAGCTTTAACACGAATTTCTAAACCATATTTTTCATACGCCTCTTTAGGAAACACATAAGTATTTGGTCTGGCTAAGCTATAGAGGAAAACAGACGTAGGTTTTGTTAAGGTTAATTGCAATGTATAATCATCAATTATTTTGATGCCCTCAACCTCAAAGTCAGGTTTTTTATCACCTTCGGTTGCGTCGTAATATTCATTTGCACCTAACAGGATATTTTTAAATACATCAAAGCCTTGATTATTGACGCCTTTTGTACATAATCGTGTAAAGGAATATTTAAAATCCTGCGCCTTTAGCTCTCTGCCATTTCCATTGGGAAAGCATGGATCATCATGGAAATATACGCCTTTTTTAATTTTAAAAGTGTAAACAGTGCCGCTGGAATCAATAGTATATTCTTCGGCCAAACAATTTTTCAGGCTCAAATCCGATTGGTCAAATTTTAATAAACCTTCATAAATTTGGGATGCTATACGGTGAGATACCGCGTCTACAATGCTATGTGGAAATAAGTTTCTAAAAAACTCAGTTTCATTACACCTGAATACACCCCCAATATACCTGCCTCCTTTACCTTCTTTGGGAGCATTGCTCCCCCCAAGCTCATTTTCCTGAGTACCACATGAATAAAATATTGAGCTTCCAAGGAATAATGCGACTAAAAACTTTATGAATTTCATAAGTATAGAATTTTAGTAAAGGGTACAAAGGTAAGAATTATTTTATTACAATGCAAGTAATAAGTTATTTTTTTAAATAATCCTTAAAATATTCTATAACCTGCATTTTTAGCAGGCTATCCTGCTCAACTAAGTTAAAATGAGGAAGTTTTTTTACAAGGCGCCAATGAGGCCAACCGTCCTTATCGTGTCCTTCCAGTTCATAATAACCCAAGAGGCTTAATAATTTGCATATTGCAATATGTATCAGGTCTTGTTTTTCTTCTTTAGAATAATTTTTAATTCCTTGTCCTAATTCCTGAACACCGATTAAAAATAGAACCGCATTGAGATCTTCAGGTTTCTTATGAAAAATCCGGCTCAATTTTTCCATTAGCTCATTCCATTTCCCCTCTAATTCAGGGTCAATCCGCTTCATGAATTATTTGTATCTATTTAATGTCTTTTTTAATTTTTTCCCAAAAAGCAACGGCTCTTCTTAAATGCGGGATTACGACCGTCCCTGCAGTGACATTTGCAATAGCAAAAATTTCAAATACTTGATCTTCTCTAACACCTGCCTCTTTACATTTTATGAGATGATATTTAACACAATCATCACACCTTAATACCATTGAACAAGCCAGACCGATCATCTCTTTGGTTTTTGAATCAATACTGCCTTCATTAAATGCGTTGGTATCCAGATTAAACAGTCTTTTGATTATTTTATTGTCAGAAGCTAATATCACTTTATTCATTTTTTCCCTTGACTGCTCAAAAGTTTTTAAATTTTCCATACGAATATGTGAGTCCACTCTAAAAAGTGTTTTTGGTTCTTCCCGAGTACTCGGGACAAAGAGCGCAAAGTTATATACTTAACTAATTGATATTCAATACTTTGCGAACTTTGCGTCTTTGCGAGAAACGATTTCTTTTCAATTTTTTACTTTTTAGAGTGGACTCATATGTATAATACTAAATATACCTGCCTGCCTGCCCGCAAAATGGCAGGCGGGCAGCAGGCAGGCGAATTTATACTAATGTTACTAATGAGAAAACACTATCTAACTGTTTTTCGATGTCTGCTTCTTTATTCGTATCATTAGGGCATCTCTAAAAACTACACCATATATTCCCCTCTATCAAGAGGGGCAAGGGGTGTGTTTTAAAAAATATGTAGTTTTTAGAGATGCCCATTAGTCCCGCCAAAGGTGGGATTAATATCGGGTTAATTAACATCGTTTAGTTGCTTTTTTCAATACTTCGGATTGTTTTACATATCCTTTTTCTTTTTTATCCAACCCGGGAATATTATTGATTTTATACCAGGGCTCAAGTCTTGAAACACTGCCCTCTTCAACAACCTGAAATGTATGTCTTTTAATGATCGTGCCTAATTCGTCTCCTGACTTATTCACTTTCACTGAATGTATCGTTACCGGTTTTAATGATGGTTTTTTATAAATATTAAGATTAAGACTAGATTTAGAAAGTAAGAAATAATAATTATTAGTAAGTTTATCTCCGGCTTTATATAAAAAATTAGCATTATGAATTTTTATGAGTCCCGTTAGTTTAAGAAAGAGCGCGATCACAACCCCAAACAAAAATCCTCCTATATGTGCCCAGTATGCAATGCCTGAGGTCTCAGTGGCTCCAAGCATCGTAGGGAAAAGCTGCTGAAATACAAACCAAAAGCCAATTGCATAAAGTGCCGGCAGTGTAAATCTACCAAAAAGAAAGTAGAACCAGTAGAAAAATTTTATACGGCTTTTTGGGAAAAATACCAAATATGCTCCCAGCACACCTGAAATAGCGCCTGAGGCGCCAAGAGTAGGGATAGACCCTGCCCCTACGGACAGAGTTAATGAATAAACAATAGTAGCAGCAACTCCTGCGACAATATAAAAAATAATATAAAACCCATGGCCTAATGTGTCTTCAATATTATCACCTGTGATCCATAAAAAAAGCATATTACCAAGAAGGTGAAAAATATTTGCATGTAAAAACATAGAGGTGAACAAGGCTGTGAAGGTGGATTTTTCAGGGATATAGGCATATTCTGTCCAAATATTGAGTATTTCATTTTCGGTTTGAAAATTGACCATTAAAAAAATAATTATATTTATACCAATAAATGAGTAATTGATATATGGAATTTTTGATTTAGGGTTGATATCTCCGTATGGAACTACCATAAATGTTGGGCATCTCTAAAAACTACACCATACATTCCCCTCTATCAAGAGGGGCAAGGGGTGTGTTTTAAAAAATATGTAGTTTTTAGAGATGCCCTGTTAATAATCTATATTATATTTACGGGGATTTACCTTGCAAAGATATAATTAAAAAGGTAAATTAACCTAATTTCTATCCCGAATACTCCCCCCCGAGTAGAGACGCCCAATTTGGGCGTCTCTACTCGGGGGGACAGGCGGGATAATTATCGTTAACCTCAAAAGAAAATGTTAGCTGATTTTATATCAATGGTATTTCCTGAATATTGCTATGCCTGCAACGAGTCTTTGGTAAAAGGAGAGCAATATATTTGCACGCATTGCAGGTACCAACTGCCCCAGACAGATTATCACAAAAATATTGATAATAATCTTTTCAGGAGATTTTGGGGGAAAGTTCCATTAAAGTATGCTCTATCGTACTTTAAATATATCAGGGGTGGTAAGGTACAGCAGGTTTTACACAAATTTAAATATGAGGGAGTAAAAGAATTAGGCGAACTTCTTGGCAACTGGTATGGCAATATTTTGGTACAACATAAATTTAATTTAGCATTTGATATTATTATTCCTGTGCCGTTACATCAAAAAAAATTAAGAAAACGGGGATTCAACCAGAGCGATATGTTTGCAGGGGGATTGTCAAAAATGATGGACGTTGAATGGAGCCAGCATATTATGAAGCGGGAAATTCTGAATCCTACGCAAACCAACAAAAAAAGATATCAACGCTATGAGAACGTAAAAGGGATATTTAAAGTAATAGCGCAGGAAAAGATCACCAACAAAAGAGTTTTGATAGTAGATGATGTGGTTACCACCGGTTCTACACTCGAAGCCTGTGCAATGACTGTTCTGGAGAATGGCTGCAAGGAAGTTAGTATTGCAACCATAGCAGCAGCACAATGAAAAAAGTTGATCCCGATACTCGGGAACAGCAGGCAGTTGACAAAAGTTACCAATAGCACCCGGGTTCTCAGAGTCAATTGGATTTTTGTAACTAATCAGTCAATTATATGATTTAATAATTTGTTCCAGCTCTTATCATAGCACATCTAAACCCAATATCAGCAGTGGAAGAGTCCTCGTCTAAAAATCTTCTTGTACCTGGCGACATCCAATAGGCAACGTCTCTCCACGAACCTCCTTTAAACACTCTCACGTGGTCGTCAATTAAAGACTGAAACCCTTCTTTATCATATTCAGTTTCTTCATCAAGGAAAACCCTCCTGGGATAGAGGTGTTTGGTATAATCTACTTCTGTGTTATTTCTTCTGAGTGGGTTGATGTCGTCCATATCTTCAAAAGCTAAAGTTCGGTAAACATCCAGCACCCATTCACTAACATTACCTGCCATATTATATAATCCGTAATCATTTGGAGGATACTGATAGATCCATGCTGTTATCATAGCCCCGTCATTTAACTTACCTGCGATACCGGCATAATCACCTCTGCCTCTTTTGAAGTTAGCAAGAAAATTACCCATTTCACTGCCAAAAGGATTTCTCAAAGCATGACCATCCCACGGATATAATCTTTTATGCGTTTGGTTCTCATCGAGCCATTGAACGCCTATCAGCGCCTGTGCAGCATACTCCCATTCAGCTTCGGTTGGAAGCCTGTAATCAGGAATTACCAAGCCTGTTTCGATAGGCATTTCTTCAGCTCCCGGGGGTAATTCAACACCCGACAACTGGATAAGATTTCTTCTAACTACCCCGCTTCTCCAT
Organism: Cytophagales bacterium; assembly: GCA_019456305.1. Lineage (NCBI taxonomy): Bacteria > Pseudomonadati > Bacteroidota > Cytophagia > Cytophagales > Cytophagales bacterium. The sequence goes on from VRUD01000091.1 coordinate 11,078, forward strand.
TTACAGTAATCAGCAGCCTGGAGCCACGAAATACCTACTATGGGAAAATACCTGAAACCAGGATGCCTTAAATAGTATTTCACATAAGGATCATTAAAGGCTAATTCGCTTCCCCATACAGTTGTATCGGGCAGGGCTGATTGAAAAAATTCTTCAGAGGAATCTTTTGCTACATTAAAAAGATATTCGAGCCAGTGTATGTTAGCAACCTCAGTTTCATCCAAATAAAAAGAAGCAACAGTAACGGTTCTTTCTGTATTGTCATGGGTTTCAAGCATTTCCTGCTCAAAAGAACCCAGTACCGTTCTTCCTCCTTCAATATAAACCAGGTTGGGAGCTCCGGGCGGGGTTATATAATCAGGCACCTGGTAACCACCTTCTTCATTATAGGCTATTCCTGTTACTGTACTTCCGGATCCAGGGCTCCTGCTTGTAGGCCCTGAAGCGCCTCCCCCACATGCAGAGAATAACACTGCAGCGGAAAATATAAAAGATATACCTTTTAATAAATTCATAACTGTTTTCATGATTTTAATATTTAAGTTTCTTAAACGGGCGGCAATATAAATATTGTTAATTTAATCCACAAGTTTTTTATAAATTAATTTTATGAGTACTTTGAAAAAATAAAACTTCCCTTTGAAAACGCACAGATTTTAAAAATATTGTAAAGCCTAAAAAATGTTGTAAATGCTTTAGTACGGATATGATGGATTTTTGTTTAAATAATATACCTATAAATTAAAACGAGTCTCTTGTTGTGATGTCAGGTAGTCTCCTCTATTTACATTGAATACCTTTTAGTCGGCAATCGGCAGTCCACAGTCGGCAGTCGGCAGTCCACAATCAACAGTCCATCCCGAGTACTCGGGAGCAGTCGGCAATTGTTTTTTGCCGACTGGGGACTGTAGATTGCCGACTTTTCTCTTAAGGGGGGGTATGGGGGGTGTTCCACCTGACATGCTATTCCTGTTATTCAAATATCAGTTTTCCTGTAAATGTTTTATCATTATCACTTATTATTCTGTAAAAATACATTCCGCTTCTAAAACTCTCTCTTGTTATTCTAAGCGTATTCGTCTTGATATCCTTTTGAGAGTGAACCATTTGCCCATTGACGTCATATAGCTTAAATGATCTGATCTTACTATTTATATCTCTAATTCTGATATAAATAGCCTCTAAAGAGGGGTTGGGATACATTAACACCATATTAGTTCCCGGCAATTCGTATTCCTTAATGCCTGTAATGCTGGAACCAAAGAAATAAACCGGATTGTTTGCCTTTGTATTATCCATCCCATACGCCTGGTAGGCTCTGTCTACCCTTAATCTTATTTTTACATCCGTTTCAAGTAAAGTATGCCCTGCTGCTAATTTTGGATTGCCTACCCAAAGCAATTCATTATAAAAATCTTTAATTACAAAAGCTATAGTAGGGCTTATGACACCATTAAGAAGAGACATTTTACTATAAATTAATGAATCAAAAACATATTCCAGACTATCTCCTCCATCATACTTAAAGGGTGTAATATATATATAGCTCCTGGCTCCATTAGCAGTTGTATCAGGTTGCCAAATAAGATCATTACCATTTATCGCATCGTCCTGACTGGATTCTGCAAACGCCAAGCTTAACCTTATCCCTTTATCAATATCAATGGCATACCCCGGAAACCATCCCATACCATAAGACACACTATCTCTGTATGGAGATAAAGTACCGTCAGGAAGACCATCTTTACCAACAGACGGGACGTCAACATTCTTTAACAACCTATTGTTCAAATTAGTGCCTCTTTGAGGAGCTACCTGTAAAACAGGGCACCTCGTCCATTTACTTATATCGCTTGTAATCACAATGTCCACATTATTGAGATTATATATCTTTCTTGTTCCAATCTGATACCAACTGCCATTATCACCTACTCTAGCAGCTATATGGTATGGAGCCCAGGTACCATTCAACACATTTAAATATACACCAACAATATCGAGAGCAGTTTCTAATGGAAGCAGCCAGGCTATATCCTTATTGCTAACCCCATCTAGCCATTTCTTTTGTGGATCTTGAAATTCGATTGCAGTACCTTCAATCTGAAAAGCATTGCGCCCACCTTCAAAATACCGTATTTTATACCCTGGATTACTCGCATGAGCAGTGTGAATAGCTATGCCATATTGAGAAATCAACTCCTGAATTCCCTCTGATATTCTGTATTGTGCATAAATAGTATCATTATTTGTAACATTAATTAATTTCCAGTAGTCGTTGGCTTTATAATCAATGGATACGGCACTGACAGATGAATTCTTTACTGAAAAGGGTACACTTCTTATAGCATATTTTACAAAAACATCTTGAGGGCCAAATGGACCAGCAACCTGAGCAAAACTATCAATTTCTAAAACAAATGTTCCTCCTTCAGATTGATTTAGAACTTCTATATCTAAAACACCGTTTGTAACACTATCCTGAACTATTCTCCTTATAATACCCTCTCCTGGTAACTGCGGAAATGAGCTTTTAACTGTTGGTGAGGTTAAGAACGGAAAATTTCCTGCAATGATCGTGTCGCCTACATTAAAAGTACCCGAAGTGTTTTCATAGGCAAGATAAGATGACAACTCCAACCTGAAGTCATTGCCTGATAAGGCAGATTGGTCTGTAACGGTAATATTTACCGGAGCAAACCTGGATTTATAGACAGGTTGTGTTACATAATTGTTAGTTAAGATAGAATCAATTGATTCATTTGATAATTCCAAAACCCTACCCATATTGCCAGTACCTGTAATTCTTTTAACAGGCAGCCCTGTATCCGGATTATCAGGATCATTCGGATCAATCCAGGGATAGACAGGAGTAGCGCAAATAACTTTTACATTACCAAAGCCACGTACATAAGAAGTATCAGTAGCCAAAGGGTCAGCGCTTGCATAAGCAATCACCATATAATAATACATTTTATCGACCAATGGATTACCGGTAAAAGCATCAGTAGTTATTGTAACGGTATTTTGTAATCCTGAATTTGCCCCTTTCACCATAGTCTTATAAACATAAGATTGTGAACCAAAATCCCATACTAAATTACTCAACGTATCAATTCCATCAGCAATATCACTTTGAGCAACTTCCAAAGCCGAAGTTGTATCATCCAAATCTGCTAACGTTACATATTGATTAGCTAATTGAAATACCTGGTATCCCTGGAAAGTATAAATTCTATTTCCGCTGCCTTCCTGGTGAGTTATCGTATTAACCTGTATTGGCACATCATTTAAAATGGAAATGTAATTTTGAGACAGAGTAAACTGAAGTATGATCGTGCTATCGGTTTGATCCGTTATATCGGGCGCTGCAGGTCCGTTAAGTTTTACAAAATTATTATCAAACATCAACTGGATAATATCATCTGCCTCTCTTAATTTTTCTACGGAAGCAAAAACGCCACCGGTTGAGGCCTTGGCCCAGGGTACGGCAAATGTAAAATCTTTAACAGAGCCGGGTAATACCGTAACAGGCCCGAAAGACATAACAAATCTTCTGTCTGCAGGAAAATTTCCTGCCGTATTTTCATCCCAAACAGGCATTGATATAGGATTTGAAATCGATCCGCCAACACCCCAGCCATAAGGATCTGTATCACCGGGAAACATAAAGTCACAAAGAGGATAGGCTTGGTTAGTACCATCCCCTCCGTCATAAGTTAATTTTGTGCCATCTTTCCATATACCCTGTAAATAATTGTAAATATGCTGTGCACTTTCAGGGTTTCCATTAATACTAAAATCGTTATTGTAATAAACAAATTTTGACATGATAATTTGCTCACCGGCCTCGTCTGTTACGCCATCCCTGTCATTATCAGTACTATCACCGGGATCGGCTAATATCCCTTTAACAATATCTATCCCAATGGCAGGAGGATTTAAGCCATACCCACTTACACCTTCATCATAATTATCACCATTATAACAAAATCCCATACCCCTCTCCACATCGCAACCTACATAATCATCATCAAATTGTCCTATATCCGGGTCAACCCATTGTCCGATATAGGTATCATTCAGTGTTTTGCTCCCTTTATTAATGATCTTATAATTATAGAATGTAGCATTATTCAATGCATTACTGGCACGAAAGGCAAACGCTTCAATTTGAACTTCTAAACCAATAGTTGGAGTTAAAGGTGATTTAATACCTCCAGCGTCATTAATTACCCACCATATAGACTGGTCACCCATAATGTCAGGATAATCCCCATCTAATGGGTTATAGTTTCCATCAACATTTACATCCACAAAAGGCGCTAAAGGCTTATTCATGTCACGATCTGTAATATTTGGATTATTCCTTGAAGGCCAATAAACTATTTCATCAGGAATATCATTAATTGAAGTTATTGATCCTTGCAGGTATTTATATCTAAAAACATAAACAGAATCTTTATTTATTTTATAATGATTATCCCAAGCCAAACATTCAGTATCTGAAATAGCGGCAGTATCGTTTAATGCTCCGGGCCAGAAGCTTAGATCACCACCCTGCCTGTATTTTTGAGAAACAACGTACAACTGCCCGCCAGGATCAACCCCACCCAGCCACAATGCTCCGGCAAACAAAGAATGTTTTGGAAGTTGTGTGGAGTCACAGGAAAATGAATAGGGAACTTCATACCCCGCATCATTAAGGTTCCACCATAGATCTCCAGCATTTAACATTGTTGCCCTCACATTATTGATGTCTAATAAAGCGAGAGAACTTGGCGGTGCACATAAAGCCATGCTCTTGTTATCAGCAGCATAGCTATTGTTGCTCTTATACCGGATAGTATCAGAAATTTCCCGTGCCAAAATAATTTGAAAAAAACCTGTTATAATGGCTATTAATACTAATAAGAAGGTTCGGTTTGTTTTTTTCATGATTGAAATGGTTAATACTTACTATCTAATTTTGCTAACTGTACTTTGATCTCTTTAATATCACCAACAATGCCATTAGTTTGGCCTTCAAGATAGTGCACTTTTTCAGCTATATTTTCTAATGATAATGCCATTGATGTTTGTTTATTAATTAAAAAACAAATCTATACATTATTACACAGATTAATATTGCTACGAATATTCATACTAATTTATCTATTTCTTTTTTATCTGCAATATCATCTTTGATAGAATATATTATTATAAAAAGAAATGTACCAATTAGAAGCATACCTAAGATAATAGCGAATATAATTTTTAAAGTCATAGTCTTTTTATTCTTTTAGTTATTTTTTTAATACTTATATAAGTGCGTATAAAAGCAACACTTACAAAAATAAGAAATATAAATCCAATTACAAGTAAAATTAAAACAATTTTATTACTATAAAAATCATCCCGTAATAAGAAACTTACAATTCCAGTAGTTAATCCACCTATAAAAAATGAATATATTTTAAAAAAATCTCTTTCATTTATTAATTCTTCTTTAAGTGCTTCCATAATTTTTAAGGGGATTATATCACTAATTTTTTTTATATTATTTTTATTTTTTAATTTTATCCAGAATTTATATGCGGGGTTAGTGGCATTTTTTCTTTTTTAACACGTTCACTTCGTTCAGTGCATACTTTTTGGAGTGGACTCTTCATTTAAATAACGACTTAGTGTAGCAACAATTTAGTTTTGCAACATTAATTTGTAATAAATAGATTCTTTCGTTATTAATCAACAAATGGTT
>VRUD01000092.1 GCA_019456305.1 Cytophagales bacterium
TAACCCCGAAAAAAATGGCCAAGCTAAAAAATACAAACAAAGGTATAAGAACAAAGTCCTAAAAAGCGACTAAACTCTTAGCAAAAGTCTGAGAAAAACATACAGAAATTATCATTAATGTGAATGTAAACAATTAAAGGTGAATGCCATCTTAATTTCTTTGTTTAATCAATGCCTTAATTATTGCATCTTTCATTCGTCTGGGTAAACTTTTGGTTTTAAGTTTTAATGTAGAAAGAAGATCAAGATAAATTTTTTCATTCAATGTTCCTGGTTTTGTCCTAGTAATAAAATAATGCCATAATTTATAAAGACTATAATCCATCACTGCATTATTCTTTACTGCTTTAATAAATTTTCGTAGAAACTTAGGATAATCTTGTCCTTGAATATCAGAATAAAGAAAAACTGATAGAAATTTTTCAATATCAGTACCAGTTATTGATTTACCATTATTGTCATTAATAATTTTGTTTAAAACAACTGGAGCAATTTTAATTGAGGCAAGATGATTTGACATACCAAGTTGAACATGGAATGGAATATTTCTTAAAAATAATTTTAAATTGTATCCTTTAGGAATGTTAGGCGGCAATGTTTTAAACTTTTTATAATACACTATCATCACAAATTGGTAAAGTAGAATAAAAATGAGTGTATTTTTAACAATATCTTCATAGGTATTTTTCTTTAATTGTAAATCCTCAACACCTTCCGAATTTCTTAAAATTTTAGCCATTAATACCAACATTAATTCAAGTGTTTTACGCTGTTCCTTTTTAAGAATTGTTTCTGGATTTGGTAAGTGCTCTAAAAACTTATCAGTTTGTTTTTCAAGTTGAGTTTCTGAAGGGCGGCTACTTTTAATTTTTTCAATTGATACATTTTTAATTATAGGTTTATCTGCATTAAAGTGAGTGTCAATGTTGACCTTTTTAAGAACAACTTGATACGGTTCAAATTCTTTAATAAATCTTTGATGGATTTCATTTAGTAATTTCTTATTGCTACGAACCAAGCCAGTATAATAATCAATTTCAGTTACATAATTGTGGAATCTATCTTCATTTAAAATATATTCTTTAAACTCATCATTGTAGACCATTCTTTTGGCAAGGAAAAAATGAAAAAAGCATGAATAGCGAAATTTTACACTATTTTGAAATTTTATAAAAATTCGTCTGTTCAAAAAATAATTGACCAATTTCTGAGAATCGAATCCAAATTTTTGAGAATCGAATTCAAATCCAACTTCTTTTTTAAAATAATCCTCAACAATTTTTACGAGCTCACTATATGGAAGGGCATAATTATCAAGCTTTTTTTCAAGCATTTTAGAAGCTATATGAGCCAGAAGCATAAATTTATTCTTTATATCAAATCTTTCTCTGTAATATTCTTCCCCATGGATTTTTTCTAAAACTATTTCAAGAAAAATGTCAAGTAAAGTTGCATTATTTATTGGCTTTCGATCTTTGTTTTCCATACTCCAAAGGAATAAGCTAACAGACATGGCTGTTCTCGGCAAGGCAAAGGATTTGAAATTGTCAACAATTTTTTCTAATCTTTTATCTATATCAACTGTATCATTATCATTAGCAGGTACCCATTTACTTATCAATTTTTTTATTTGTCTTGTGTGTAGATTTTCAACGAAATAAATATCAAAATCGAAATTAGGTAAGTCAAAATTAGATGGAATTACACCTGCTATATCCGAAAGTCCTGTTGCAATCAATTTTATTTTTTTATTTTTCGTTTTTTCTTTATACTTTGCTGAGAAGGCACTTAGCTTTTTTAATTGATGCCTAAATTCTTTATAATCCCATTGAATATTATCTACTAGCAGAACAATATCCCTGTTTTCTAACATCACTTTTAAGTCATCAGATCCACAGGATAAATAACTCTTGATGCAACTTTCAATTTCTCTATTTCCAATTTCCAAAAAATCTAAATAAACAGGCACTGCTTTTTTGAATTCAAATCTTTCAATATACTCATAAATTAATCGGAATAATAACATTGTCTTTCCACACTCTTTTGTGCCAAACAAAAGAATGTCATTTTCAATGTTCGTTACTTCTTGAAGTGTGAGACTATTACCATCAATTACTTCATCTTGTTTTTCTCCAATAAAATTCTGCGTAAGATTTGGAAGAACAAAACCATCTTTTATGTTCTTTGGTCCAAAATCTACACTTCGTGAAATTAAGTGTTCATTCATTTCCTCGCACCTAACTTCAGTTATCACTTTTAAATGTTCTTGAGCACTTTTTATTTGTTTTAATCTTCCATGTTGTGGAATTTCAAAAGTCAATACTCCCTCATCACCTAAATCAGTATTAAGAACAAATTTTTTATTTGGATGATTATATCTTTTGTATGTACATGTAACTGTTTTTGCCTCGTATTTATAATCTACTAATGTAAATCCGTTACTATATCTTCTGCTATCTTTTCTTATATCTGTCAAAGCTCCCGGTGCAACATTTACAAATAATGAACTTGCATAATCGGTTTGAACGATTGTATCACCTTCATGAACATGCCCAATAAACATTAAATCATAGTCTTTATGGAGGTGTTTATGAATTATATTTCTTTCAACTTCACTAATCCAATCGTAAGGATGGTGAATTAACGCAATTTTTATTTCACAATCCTTGATATAATTATGTGCATTTGCAACCTGCATATCCCCCACAATAATTAATCCATTATCTTTTTTACTATCAAAACATCTCCAGCTAGAGTTTATACATGATACTCCGATTTTTTTTTCATTAATTGTCAATTTAAAATTTGAATCAAAACATGAAAGTTGACAATCTGGAATATCTTTATATAAATTACTTTCAAACTCCTTAAATGCTCTCATTCTTTCAAAACCTCTGTAATCTCCAGCTTTTCCTTTTTTTATAAAACTGTTTATAATATCCGGGGTTGTGAAATAAGTTTTTAATCCAATATCTTCCCATTCCGTTTCAGCATCTTTTTTTAAATCATGATTTCCTGGTATAATTAGGAAGCGTTCAATTGGTAAGCTCAAACCATTTGTTATAGGAATAATAATATGCTTTTTAAATTCTTTAAATGCTTCTGATATTGATTTAAAATCCTCACCACCCCTGTTTATTAAGTCTCCAGTTAGCATAATTAAATCAATAGGAGCTTCTTTATTGATATTTTGTAATTCATTAAAGAGCGAATCTTTTATAAAGTAATTCCAATCATCTAAATTTTTTTTGTTTAGGTGAAAATCAGAAAAATGAATTATTCTAATCATAAGAGTTCAATTTAGAAATAGCTCGTAAAAATTCATTTTAAAAAGGCCGCACAAATATACGATAATATTAGCACAACTTAACCTAATATATCCTAGAGTATCCCGACTTATTGCAATATAAAATTTAACCGATGCAAAACCCGATTTAAAGACTGCAAAGATCATTTATAAACATCAATTCATGCACCGCAAAACACGATTTACATATTCATTAAATAGCTTTTAATATAAATTGAAATACAGCCACTGCTGCAGGCACATCATTAAACAAATCGCTCATGCCCACCTTAATCCCAAATTTGTTTAATCATGTGCCTGCTCCACCGAAAAAAAAGACCCTCAAAAAAACTTTTTCTAAGAGGTAGTGCTAATACAAGATTGTAGTAGTGCAATATTAATTTTCAATCCTCTCTTCGTGGACACTGAAGGAGTGAAATTTTCCTTTTACAGTTGCTAACAGCGGTCATAATTAATGGCGGGTGACGGGAAAATATGTACCTTTGTGTTTTCAATAATCGTTAGGTTTCGGGGACGGGGACGTGATTCTTGTTCCGCCACTAATCATGCCCGCGGTCCGTTATAAACAATAGTCTGCAAATATCCCCAAACATAGAAAAAAAATCTCATATCCCCGAACATTTCATACTTTTCAAACCAAGAGATGTGAGAAAGATTCCTTAACGCTTTTAATAAAAACACTATTTTTCCCTACCTTTGCCAAAATTCCGCTTCATGTCAATGCAAAAAAGACTGATCTTAGACAGTGATCTTTTAGATATCACCATCAGCAGGTTGTGCCAGCAACTGATTGAAAACCATGATGATTTTTCCGGGTCGGTTATACTGGGGCTTCAACCGAGGGGAGTATTCCTTGCTGATAGAATTAAACAAAAGCTTCAGGATTTTCAAAAAGAGGTACTTACAGGTTATTTAGATGCTACATTTCACAGAGATGATTTCAGGCGCAGAGATAATCCTATCAAAGCCAAAGCAACCGATGTGCCTTTTTTATTGGAAGATAAGAAGGTAATATTGGTAGATGATGTCTTATTTACAGGCCGTACCGTTCGTGCTGCGTTAGATGCTATGTTGGCCTTCGGAAGGCCTGGGATAGTAGAGCTTTTAATTCTTATTAACAGAAAATACAGCCGCGATTTTCCTATAGAGCCTAATTATATAGGCAAAAGTGTAAATACCATACAATCACAACACGTGCATGTAGAGTGGAAAGAACAAGGAGCAAAGGAGGATAGTATCTGGTTGGTTACAAAAGAAATTGCCAGTTGACCCCGAGTACTCGGGGCCTGCTGCTTACTGATTTAAATGACCAATGACTAATAATAAACACAAACTCAGCACAAAGCACCTGCTTGGTATAAAAGGCCTGAAAAGAAGTGACATTGAGCTAATTTTTGAAACTGCTGATAATTTTAAGAAAGTTCTTAACAGGCCTATTAAAAAAGTTCCATCACTCAGGGATATTACTATAGCCAATATTTTTTTTGAAAGTTCAACCCGTACCCGCATTTCTTTTGAACTGGCTGAAAAACGTCTTTCAGCAGATATTGTCAACTTTTCCTCCTCGGCAAGTTCAGTAAAAAAGGGGGAAACCTTGCTGGATACGGTCAACAATATTTTGGCAATGAAGGTAGATATGATCGTTATGCGCCATTCCAGCCCCGGTTCACCCCATTTTCTTGCCAAACATATTGACGCAAAGGTCATAAATGCAGGTGACGGAACCCATGAACACCCAACCCAGGCATTGCTTGACACCTATTCTATCCGGGAAAAACACGGTGAAGTTGCCGGCAAAAAGGTGGTAATTATTGGTGATATATTACATTCAAGGGTGGCGCTGTCAAATATTTTTGCATTGCAGAAATTGGATGCAGAGGTAATGGTTTGCGGGCCTAATACATTACTGCCAAAATATATAAGCCAGTTGGGTGTGAAAGTGGAATTAGATCTGAAAAAAGCGCTCCAATGGTGCCAGATCGCTAATGTACTGCGCATACAGCTTGAAAGACAAACAACAACACCTGCCTACGGTGGAGCTTCGGCATGCAGGTATTTCCCTTCACTCAGAGAGTATGCGCTCTATTATGGAATTAATAAGCAACTGCTTGACTCTTTAAACAAAGAGATCACTATTATGCACCCGGGACCGATCAACAGAGGAGTTGAGCTCAGCAGTGATGTTGCAGATTCAGACCATTCTATCATATTAGACCAGGTTGAAAATGGAGTGGCTATACGGATGGCCATATTGTATTTGCTGGCAGGGAGGATCTCTTGATTTACGATTTACGAATGATATGTTGTTTTTCTTTCAAAAAATATTTAGTTTTGAAAAAAATACTACTTATGAATACTATAGAAGTAAATATTAAAAGAAAAAGCAAAGAAGAAGTATTCTTTTTACGTTTCAAAAGTGATGAGAAGATAAATTTTGTTAAAAATTTTTTGAAATTCATGAGTTTCAAGAAAAAAACTAAAGTAATACAAAAAAATGAAGAAAAAAATAGATTATATAATTTGGATAATGTTGATAAAAATTATTCATCAAACAGCATGGATTTAATGAAATTACCTTTATATAAACGAAAAAAAATTCTTGAATACCAATCTAAAAAAGCCGCATCAATTTATAACAACAATAATGAATGGAAAGAATTATTAACTGGAGATTTCATTGAGTACAAATAAGAAAAATATACGTAGAGGAGAAATATGGCTGGTAGATTTTAATCCTGGCAAAGGCTTTGAAATAATAAAAAAAAGACCTGCCCTTGTTATTAGTTCCGATTCAATAGGAGTTTTACCTATAAAACTAGTTTCTCCTATAACACAATGGCAAAATTCCTTTACTAATAAATCGTGGTTAGTTAAAATTATTCCTGACAATCAGAATAATTTAGATAAGGCATCTGCAATTGATGCACTTCAATTAAGGGGTGTTGATAAATCAAGATTTATTAGTAAAATAGGCAAAATAGCTGTCTCAAAACTAAAAGAAGTAACAAGCGCTGTTGCATTAGTTATTGAATATTACTAACAAATTACTCTGCCAATTACTCATATATGAAATACAAAGTAAATCTTAACAGAACAGATGAAGGTTTTGCTATTTGGGTTTCCGGTTTACCGGGTTGTTGGTCACAAGGGCAAACAGAAAAGGAAGCCTTAGAGAATATTAAAGATGCAATTGAGGCATATATGGAGACTGTTGAGGAGTTAAGTAAGGATAAAGAGAGTCGTTATGTAGTAGCAGATCATGGCTAAGGTACTAGTGTAGCAACAAATTAATTTTAGTGCATTATAATCGTAAAATACCTTATCTCATTCTTTAATTGTTAAGATGGTTTTATGGTTATATGGTTTTATGGCTTAAAATCATCGGCAAAGACAAGGAAAACATATAACAATGACAATCAGTGAGCGATCAATTACCCACCCTTAAAACAGCCCAAAAGCTAGGCCTTTCAGGAGAAGAATTTAATAAGATCAAAAAAATATTAGGCCGAACCCCAAACTTCACGGAGATCAGCATTTTCTCAGTAATGTGGTCAGAACATTGCTCTTATAAAAACTCAATTGCCTGGCTCAAAAAATTACCCAAAGATTCACCGAGAATGCTCGTCAAAGCAGGTGAAGAAAATGCCGGGCTTGTGGATATCGGTGACGGGCTGGCTTGCAGCTTTAAAATTGAATCACACAATCACCCTTCCGCTATTGAGCCTTACCAGGGAGCAGCTACGGGGGTAGGCGGCATCAACAGAGATATTTTCACCATGGGGGCAAGGCCTGTTGCACAGCTCAATTCACTGCGTTTTGGAAACATAAAAGATGAAAAAACCAAATGGCTGGTCAGAGGTGTTGTAAAAGGTATTGGTGATTACGGCAATGCTTTTGGGATCCCTACTGTAGGTGGTGAACTGTATTTTGATGAATGTTACGATACAAATCCATTGGTAAATGCTTTTTCTGCCGGTATCGTTGAAATTAATAAAGTTGCATCAGCGACTTCATACGGAGTTGGAAACCCGGTTTTTATAGTCGGATCTGCTACGGGCAAGGACGGTATTCACGGAGCCACATTTGCCTCTGAAGATATTACTGAAGCGTCTTCAGAAAAGCTGCCTGCCGTACAGGTTGGCGACCCGTTTCAGGAGAAACTGTTATTGGAAGCAACACTTGAAGTTATTCAAACAGGTAACATAATCGGCATCCAGGATATGGGAGCGGCAGGCATTACCTGCTCCACTTCTGAAATGAGCGCCAAAGGCGGGCATGGAATGGAAATATGGCTTGATAAAGTGCCTGTCAGGCAGGCAGATATGAAGCCGTTTGAGATATTACTTTCAGAATCACAGGAAAGGATGCTGATCGTTATCAAAAAAGGAAAAGAAGATAAGATAAGGTCAATATTTGAAAAATGGGACCTGAATTGCGAACAAATAGGCGTTGTTACCGGCTCAAAGCGCCTGAAGTATTTTATGGATGGCAGGTTAGTCGCTGATGTTCCTGCGCATGACCTGGTTTTAGGTGGAGGAGCCCCGGTTTATCACCGTGATTGTAAAGAACCTGATTATTTCACCGAGTTTAAAAAATTCAAAATTGAGGATATTGAAGAACCTGCTGACTATAAAAAAGTTGCGAAGTTCTTACTAACGCACCCAAACATCGCCTCAAGAGCGTGGGTTTACGAGCAGTACGATTCAATGGTCGGCACAAATAATACAAGCACAAACGCCCCGGCTGATGCAGCAGTAGTCAGGATCAAGGGCACCGGTAAGGCAATCGTCATCACGGTTGATTGTAATGCAAGGTATGTGAAGGCAGATCCTGAAAAAGGCTGTGCCATAGCGGTAGCTGAAGCTGCGCGAAACATCGTTTGTTCAGGTGGAGAGCCGGTTGCTATCACCAACTGCCTGAATTTTGGTAACCCATACAATCCTGAGGTCTATTGGCAATTTACGGGTGTAATAAAAGGGATGAAAAAAGCGTGTGAAAAATTCGGGACGCCCGTTACCGGGGGGAATGTAAGCTTTTACAACCAGTCAGAAAATGGGGCTGTATTTCCTACTCCTGTAATCGGGACGCTTGGTTTGCTTGAAAATGTAGAAAAAAAAATGACCATGGATTTTAAACAAGCCGGTGATCTGATTTACCTGCTGGGAAAATCTCAAAATTGTATCTGCTGCTCTGAATATCTTCATTCATATTGTAAAGAAGTAGCCTCCCCCGCTCCTCACTTTGATTTGGATGAAGAATATAAGGTTCAAAATACGGTGTTAGGCCTGATAAAAAATCATCTTATCCAATCTGCGCATGACGTTTCTGATGGTGGCCTCTACATTACATTGGTTGAATCTGCAATGCATAACAATTTAGGTTTTGATATAGTTACTGATGAAAACATTAGAAAAGATGCTTTTTTGTTTGGTGAAAGCCAGAGCAGGGTTGTTGTTTCTGTTTCGCCCGGAATGGAAGATGAGTTTTTATCCTGTTTGAGTAAATTCAAGACATCATACAGTAAACCTGGAAAAGTGATCTCTGAAAACTGTATCATTGATGGGGAAAACTTTCATACGATCACAGAAGCGAAAACGCTGTATGAAAATGTGCTGCCGGGTTATTTTGATTAGAAATTTATTAAAAATCTCAAAACACTATGAATAAACGTAATACGATAAAATTAACATCAGATATTATTCCTGCAGAAGCAATACACCCTGGAGAAGATATATTAGATGAAATTGAGTATAGAAAAATTAAACCTGAAGAACTTGCAAAAAAAATGGATATTGCTGCATCAGTATTAAATCAGATTATTAAAGGGGAAAAAAATATAACGCCAGATATTGCAATTAGGTTAGAAAAGGCATTGAAAATAGATGCAGCATTCTGGATGAGGCTGCAGGTTCATTACGAAATTAACACCATACGCATTAAATACCGCAAAATGCTCAACAATAATAATATAAACGCATCTAAAAGAAAATCCATTCAAAGGGCAATTGTATCTAATTAAATCATATCTTATTTGAAAGTTTCTAATCGTCTCATTTTTAAATATTTCTTAAATGATCTTATAATTCTTATATTCAAAAGGCCTGAATCCTGTTCCCTGTTCAATTAACCAAAGTATTTTTTCCACTACGCTAAATTTCTTCTTATCAATGTTGTATTGAAATTCCCAATCGGCTTTGTCAATTCTTTCCTGCATCACCTTTGGATGCGTACCGGAAAATCTACTGAGCGCATCGATCACAGAATAATCATATTGATTGACATCAGGAATGTTTTTTTTCATCCATTCGTCATCATGCCAGAGCTTGTGGAAATATCTCTGTTTATCCTGCTGTGTTTTGGGATGTTTTACCCATCCATAATGATATATTTCACACGGAATATGTTTTACATTCAATTTTCTCCTTTTTTTTCTAAATCCTTGCGCATCTCTATAAGAATATATGGCTTTGTCATTTTTGATAACTCTCACCTCTCTTCTGTACCATCTTCTGGAGACGCCAATATAATTATAGGAACCGTAAAAATGTTTATAATCAAATAACAACCCTTCAACATCTTCTTCATGATGATATTTTTCCATTTGCTCCTTTAGTTTGGATAGAAATTTTTCATGCAGCACTTCATCAGCTTGGATATAAAAACCCCAATCGCCTGATATATGATCAAGGGCAATATTTGTCTGCTGAGCAAGAATTAACCCTTCTTCCCTTAAATTCTCATCCCAGGTTGTATCAACTATCTTTATTTTTGAATTATCGAGGTTGACTATCTTTTCACGTGTTTCATCTTCACTATTACCAACTACTACAATGAACTCATCACAAACAGGCAAAACAGACTGAATCGCTTCAATAAACGGATAGTCATATTTAACGCCATTTCTAACTATTGTAAAACCACTGATCTTCATTTAGCATAAGCTTTTACGTATTTCAGGAATTTAGCATGTGCTGAAATGGTACAAATTACCAATCCATAAAATCCATCCAAAAAACCCAATTTAAAAAAATAATCCCTGATAAATTTCACGATGGGATTAAAAATGATTTTAAATAAATTTGATTTTAACCCCTTTTTTAATAAAGCATCCGAAGATATATCTGTAAACTTATTAACCTGTGTAATATGCTCTTTGATACTATAAAATGAGTAATGTAACAGGTCACCTTTCAAATTTGATGTAACGCTGCCTTCAACCATTTCAAACTTATCATGCGGGTTGATGCCCCCCCATCTACCTTTAGCGCTATCCCAGAGCCGGAGCTTTCTATCCGGATACCAGCCGCAATGCCGGATCCATTTTCCGCAGTAATTTGTGAGCCTGTTTATATAATAACCATCATATTGCCAATCTGCTTTTACTTCTAAAATTAACTTTTTTAATTTTTCGGACAGCGCCTCATCGGCATCCAGGGATAGGATATGGGGGTATTGTGCCTGGATAATGGCATAATTTTTTTGCTCTATATGCCCTTCAAATTTGTGTTGAACAAACCTAACCCCTTTGGCCTTACAAATTTTCCCGGTTTTATCAGTAGAAAAGGAATCTACAACAACAATATCATCAGCAATGCCTTCAAGCGAATCAAGGCATCGCCCGATATTTCGTTCTTCATTATATGTAATAATTACTGCAGAAATGTTTGTCATTTTTATTGTATTGGAAATTGGCTATGTTCTAAATAATACATGATTCAATGGTATGTTGTTTCTGGTTTCTGGTCACTGGTTTCTGGTTTCATTTATTTGTTCATACTGCGTTGTATTGCCTGAATGAACAGGTTGAGCTTTTTACCCAATATTTCCAACTGCTCGTGTAGATCATCGTAGAACTCCCTGTTCTTTAATGAACCTGTTTCGAACAGCGTTTCCAAATGGTCAATCGTCTCATCATTTGAAGCAATGGAAAAAGTCAGAAACCGGATGTATTCCTGAACGTATCTTCTCCGCCCATACCCTTCCACAATGTTAGACCTAACCGATTTGGATGACCTGCGAATTTGGCTTCCTTCTTCGTACATTTCGTATTTAGGAAGTTCCGTCAATGTCATTTTGTGAATGGCAATACTGACTTTTCTTGCCCTTTCCCATATTTCAAGTTTCTTATAACTCATAATCTTTTATTTTAACCAGCAACCAGTGACCAGTGACCAGAAACCAGCAACCAGTGACCAGTGACCAGAAACCAGCAACAGGCATTATAATTAACCCATATTTCATATCTTTTTTAGAACAGAGCGAATGGAATCAATATTCACATCTATCTTTCCCCCTCTTTTAAGTTACTCAAAGGTACTAAAATAAAGATCAGTGTAAAGTTCAATCCAAGCTGTGTATTCAGCGTGCCTTCAAATAAAAATGAAATGCTGATGATCAGGTAATGGGTAAGCAGTATCAGATTTTTATAATTATACTGGTAAATCAATGGGTAATAAAAGCTGAACAAAAATATGCTCAACCCTATGATACCAAAGCCAACCAAATAACGTAAATATTGATTATGCGGCATAAGCCTTCTATGTTTTTTTATATATGGGAACTTTGCTATATATATTTTTGCCATTTCCCTTTTTATGTTTCCAATTCCTGTGCCTGTCAGTGGTTTCTTTTTTATTAATTCGAAAGCAGCTTTATAAGATACAATTCTTGAAGATACTGAATAGTCGCTTATAGTTGATTTATTTTCAATTTTGGCGAGATCTGTGACGGTATTTTGAAACTTATTTTGAAAAGTAGGTATGGCAAAATAACTTATTATTGGGGAAGATAACAAAATAAACAAGATGATAAAACAATTAGCCTTTTTTTTGATGATATAAAATAAAGTATAAGAAAAAGCAAGCGCATAAAATGCCAGCAGACCACTCCTGACCGCTAAAAAATGGAGAAAAATGAATAGCGTAATGAGCATAGTGCATAACGCATAACGTCCAACGCTCCGGGCTTTACTCTCTGAGTATAAAAAAACTCCCACAAATATTGCAAAGGCTACCATCAGACTATACCGCACATGGTTTACCGGTGTGGGCATTACCTTTGAACGGAGGTATGATTCGTTGATGAATGTAAAGTCGAAAAGATAATTGATAAAGGTACCTAATGATGTTAAGGCCATTAATAAGAAGAAGAAATAAAGTAGCAGGTAATATTGCCGCTTTTTGATGGCAGGTAATATGGCAAATGATAATGGCAATACTAAAAAGGTTAGATTTAATGTTATTTTTTCCCAAAAATAGCCGTAGTTAACAGAGTCGGTATAGAAAAAAGTGACCAGGTGAAGGAAAAAAATGATAGTTAAAAAAAGAAAACCCTTTTGCTGCAACAGGTAACTTAATGCAGGACGCAATAGTTTGGTGTACGGACTTCCGCTATGCGCTCCCGGGTTACTCGTGACGCCGTATGCTATTGCTGTAACGAACAGGCATATAATACCTATGCTGGATAATGCACGGAAGAATTTGATAGAAAACAAACCGGTAATGATCATCAAACAGCAAAAAAAGACTATATTTTGGAGGGAAATAATACCTTTAAGGGTTTTCATAATTATTAATAATTATTTGAGCTTTTTTAGCATCACTTTCTCTAATATTTAATCTTACAGTATTAAATATATCGTGGCCTGCTAATCCTGCAGCGCTTTGATCTAATATAAAGCATTTTATTCCTTCCGTTTCTAATAGTCCTTTTATGATATGTGAATCATTATAGGGTAAAGTTGCGATTGTGATTAGTTTATCAGAGTTTTCCATAATTAGTCAAAATTAAAGTTTTATTTTTTGTTAGGGCAAGTTTATTTCTTTTTACTTTTAATATGATCCCACGAAGCGACTATTATTTTTTCAAGTATTTCAAGATTAATGTCTTCTAATTTGTTGAGATACAGGCATACTTTTCCAGTGGTATGCTTACCTATATTTAGCAATAATTCCTGTTGCTTTTCAAATTTAGTCAGGACATATAAAACCAGTTTTTGTTTTCGAGGTGAAAAACCTAAGAGGGCAGCATCACCTTCATGGCCACTATCGTATTTGTAATGATAATCCCCAAATCCAATAATCGATGTCCCCCACATTTTTGGTTCTAGTTTTGTAACCCTCTTCATAATATCCAGAATTAAAAATGCGTCATTTCGTTTTTTCTTATTGGAGATAGCATTAATAAATTCATTAACACTTTCATTGGTTGGTTTTGTCTTTAATTCAGCCATGATAAATAGTTTTTAAATTTCTTCCAATGTGCCTAACGGTTCGCGCATATGATACGTTGCGGTTTATTTCATCGTACCTTTCTCCCGACACAAAGATAAATAAAAAGCACAAACACCTGATGTTATTACGTCAACCGCAATAAAATATATGCGCTGTTACCTACAGTAGCCCGCCTTTTCCGTCCGTTATCGGAACAAATAATTTCTATCTGTTACTCTTAAAATTAAAAAAAGGAGGAGAGATTTTTATTTGATTTTTTTTTCGTTTTTGCGGAAGGGCATGCACATGATTAAGCAAATTTTGGTTTGTGAATGGCTTTGAGCGATTTGCTTAATGATGTGACTGCGAAGTGGTGGCTCTTTATCTTCAACCCTTTTTTGTTTAACACAGTTTATTTAATAGATTCTTTTTTTATTTTATTAGAGAAAACTAATGTTTTATAAATTTCTTTTTTCATTATCTAATAATAATTGCTCATATTTATTCAATAGCTCTTCAGCCGTATCTTTTACAAAAATTATTTTAGAAGAAGTTCTATTTGGGGATTTAATAATTTTATCCTAAAATGCTATTTTGTCATAATGAATGTATCAATTATATAATAAAGGGGTATAATAATGAAAAAATGGCAGATATAAATGATATTTGTAACACTGGTATAAATATTGATAAGAATGCAATATTGCCTTGCTTCAATTTTTGTACGAGGGCGAAATTTATTAATCATAAAACATGAAAAAATGAGTAACCATAAAATTAAGTATTACCCAGTTGGTAATGGGGATATGAGCCTTATAACATTAAAGAGTAAAAAAACAATTCTTATTGATTGTAATATTCGTGAGAGTTCAAGTGATGAGATTGATGACCCAAAAGAAGTGAAAGAAGATTTATTAAATAGCATTCAAAAGCGAAATAATAAACCATTTATTGATGTTTTTGCTTTAACGCATCCCGATAAAGATCATTGTGGAGGATTTGATAAGAATTTTTACACAGGTGATCCCGATGATTACTCTGATGAAAATGAAGATAATGAAGAGATAATTATTGATGAATTGTGGGTAACAAGAAGAGTATTTAGGGATGATTTATCAAATGAAGCAAGTCCTATTAAAAATGAAGCAAATAGGAGAAAGAGATTATATCAGAATAACGATAGCAAAAAGAATAAGGCAGGAAACAGATTAAGAATTGTAGGACATGACGATAATGACGATAGGAAAGAAGTTCCCCACTATATACCTGGGGATGAAATTGATGAGATTAATAATGAAATACAAGAAGATTTTTCAGTATTCATACATGCACCATTTAAAAAGACATTAATTATAGAAGAAGCTGATAAAGACAATCCCGATAGAAATTCTACAAGTATAATCTTTCAAGCACGTTTTTTTGAAAATAAGGATGGAAAGGAAAAAAGTGATTTTATTTGTCGTGCTCTTTTTGGGGGCGATGCCGATCACTACAGGTGGAAAGAAGTTTTAAATAAAAGCAAGAAGAAAAATAATGAGGAATCATTGAAATGGGATATTTTTCTGGTACCTCACCATTGTTCTTGGACCTTTTTTAATGATACCCCATATACAGATGAAGAAGAAAATCAAACACCAAAGGATTATTCATTACAGTTTTTAGATTATAAGTTGCCAGAAGCTAAAGTAATTGCATCAAGTATTAAGATTAAAGATGAAAAACCTAATCCGCCACATCAACCAGCAAAAGATGAATATATAAAAAAAGTAGGTGAAAAAAATTTTTTAAATACTGCCACTAAACCTAATGAAAAGAAACCTAAACCTATTGAGTTTATTATTACAAAAAAAGGCTTTGCACTTTCACCATTAGGTAAGATTGGTTCTACCATTGTATCTGGCGGTGGTGCTGGTGCTGCTGGTACAGTTGTAAAAACTGGATGAAAATAACGTTATATAGTAATGATTATTCTGACTTTAAAGAGGGTTTAAACCCAGAGGTAGAAAGAAGTATTAAAATTTTAAAGAAGAAATTTAAGTTTTCTGTTTTACGATTATTAGCTTTTGATAAAGATAGAATTGCTATACCACTACAGCTACCTGTACAAAGACCGGTAGGAGGAACGGTTGATGGGATTGATATTCGCCCGAAAGAGGATATACTTTTAGTTATTAATAATAATTTATATCCTGTAGTTGCTCCCCGTGTTTATTCTGACCGAAAAGATTTCCCAATAAATGTTCTTTCTCATTTATATGTAAAGAGAGACAAAGATAAGCCCACTGCTTTATGTCTTGTAAGGGGTAATTTAAATGAATGGTATGCTGATAAGAGAATTATAGATATTATTCGCTTATCTGAAGAATGGTTTTTCAAAGCTGCCTGTGGAATATTAAATGAAGATGCGGAAGAATTTGACCCTGCACGGTTAGAAGGTTATAACGGTTATTTTATTTATAAGTATAATGACCTAAAGCCACTTGTAGCTGACAATGCAAGATTTATTCCCAGTTATGGTTTTGCGATACTCTTACAAAGCATTGCGAAGGAAAAAGTAAAAAATAAAAAACAGCAATGGGTATATAAAGTTTATAAACATATTCCTGCCCCATTGATAAAAAAAATCAATGACAATATAGTTGAGGAAGCAAATTCAGTACTTAGAAAGGATGGACTTAATGAGCGTGTTTTATTTGGACTTATAGTATGGGCAAACGATAGTAGGGTTATTGATAAATATTTTACAAGTTTACCACGAAATTATGGTGAACTTGAAAGATTTTGTAATAATATTGACATAGATTTATATCGGATTATTAAATTTTTTGGTCTAATAGACAAAAGGTGGTTGGTA
The DNA here is from genome assembly GCA_019456305.1 of Cytophagales bacterium. Classification (NCBI taxonomy): domain Bacteria; kingdom Pseudomonadati; phylum Bacteroidota; class Cytophagia; order Cytophagales; species Cytophagales bacterium. The sequence continues at coordinate 16,373 of VRUD01000092.1, forward strand.
AAATCACTTCAAAAATAGTAATATTATAAGTAATGTACAAAAAATGTGG
>VRUD01000093.1 GCA_019456305.1 Cytophagales bacterium
GGAATCGGAGAAACGGAGAGAAAGAAAACGAAGCAATTCACCGATTCACCCATTCACCCATTCACCGATTCGGTAAGAGGGCGATGTCCAGTGGACATCGAGCCAGCATTGCGGGATGGCGGGGGAGATTTAGGGGGGGCTTGGGATTTAGGGGCAGTTGCTCATGCGGTTGAGGCCGGCCCGATGCTTATAAATAACGGTATAAAATGTATTGATATGAAAACAGAAGGCTGGAAAACCCAAAATTCGATCAATACACAGGCAGCAAGACTGGATTTTACCGATATGAGAGGCCCCAAAATAGCGGTAGGTTTGGATAAAAAAGGCAACCTCCTGGTATTGATGATAAACGGCAGGATCCGTGAATCGGTAGGCGCTACTCATCACGATATGGCAGATATAATGCTGCGCTATGGTATTGAAAAAGCCATGGGTTTTGACCCCGGAGGCAGCGCTACATTGATCGTTGATGGTAAAACCTTAAATATCTCTCCTTACAACCATCAGTATGAAAAAGATATTTATTCGCTTCCTCCGGAGCCCAGGCCTGTGGCTAATGCGGTGATGGGGTGGATGGGATAGTACATAGTAGCAGTATGCAGTATGCAGTGGCAGTTGACAATGACTATAACTATGACAAATGACCTAATAACTAAGTAACGCAGGCAGGCATAAGGGAAAGCAAAAGTGGGTTGCAATTATGAGATGATAAAACTAACTAACTAAAACCAGTAACCAACAAACTAAAACTATTAACTAATAAACCAACAACTAAATTTATCTGGCAATAAAGATAAAATCGCTTCCCGGCTCATTATTACCAAACTCTCCGGCTCTGGGTTGTGGGTTTACTTTTTCAATATAGCTCAAAATTTCGTTGATCGTTAATATCCCGTCATTACCTCCATAGCTGCGAAGCGCTTCTAAAAATTTACGGGCAAATGGTGAATGATGACCCGGACGCCCGTCAGGAACATATTCTTTGCCGCCTGAAGTTAAATACCTTCGTGTTTTGTATTTGAGCTTGCGTTTTATGAATTCAGTCTTGGTAATATCACCGTAACCGTCTCCACCCCTGTTTGAAGCAGCGATAATCGGGTCAAAAGTACCGCCAAAACAAACATCCATCACCAGCAAAATATGTTCACACGGAATATTATTAATGATAGTGCGCAAATTGGAATGAGAAATGTAAGAGGTGTTGGTCGGGTCATTTTCGCGTGAATTTTTAGCTACTACATACCCTTCTTTAAATACATCATCAAAATGACCATGTCCGCCAAAGAAGATCAACAATACATCATTAGGTTCATAGCTTTTTTTTGCGTATTGCTTCAGCTTGGCAATTATTTGATCCATACCAGGATTTTCTACCAATTCGGTCTGAAATTCGTAGTATTTAGATAATTCATCAGCAATGGTGCGGGCATCATTAATTGGATTTGTAAGATCAGGCCATTGATCATATTTATCTATAGCAAATAATAATGTATGGCTCAGCCCTTCATTAGAAACCAACTCTGTTACAGAAGCTTTTGCTCCAAATTCCTCCCTAATAATGGCAAATATCTTTTTATTCACCTTGTCATGTACATCGGTAGCTACTACAGTAATGGTATTTTCTCCATCATCTAACTTTACATTCTTCTCAAAAGTTCTGTTTGCAGCAATTGTTACCTGCTCACCATTTACCATGATCTTTTTAATCTCATTTTTGCCTGTGATCTTTCCCGCAACCGGAATTTCATCTTTATAGGTAGTGGCTTTACCATTTTTTATTATCGGGTACGTAATGAGGATCTCAGGGGGAGCGCGGTGGACTGAAATATTTGCCCCCCATGTAGCGGGGTGCTCCGTATTAATTTTATATGAAGAGGTAACTCTTGCATTGGTTATCATAGTACTTGCCGGTATAGTTGCTTCAGTACCCTTCATCAGCAAAAATAGAAAACTAATACCTCCAGTCAATCCACAACCGCAACCTGACAGCCACCATGCTGTATTTTTCCGGTCTTGTCCTTCTGTGAAGTAGTCGCCCACTAAACCGATAATTTGGTTATCAACCGCGGTTGTACTGACCACGGTTATTTTAATTGAGCCGGGTTTACCGGTAGCTTTGGCTTTAGTTTTAATAACCGATAATTCCACACGAGTGCCGGCAGCAATTAATTGATTGCCCTCAAAATCTGCAATATCCTGGTTTATAATAGCAATAACGTTATTGCTACCCTTACTTGAAACAGTGTTTTCAATTTTTATTGGTATATAAGTACCTGACATCAAAACACTTGTTTCCTGAGCCAATGAATTTAGAAAATAAATTGGTATGGCAATCGAAGTAAAAAATATCTTTAAAAGTTTCATTAGAATTGGTATTTAAGGGAAATATTTAAATGCAAAATTAAGCAATAAAGGGTTTAAAATAGATTAAAATGTTATAAATTGTTTCATTTGATATATAATTTTGTACCTTTGTATAATTAGATAATCAAGTAAATGAAATTTAATATTTAAAATTTCTATAATGGAATCAACTTTGGATATAATTTTAATGCTTGTGGTACTGGCGGTTATGGATACGCTTAATGCAATAAGCCCCTATTTAGGATTTGCAATATTGGTAGTAACTTTGGCTTATGGAATAATTAAAATTTATAAAATGACTTTAGACATAAGAATAACAAAAAGACAGCTAAAAGAAAGTATTGGAAAGAATAAAAAAAAGTAAATAAATAAACGGTAGACAAGAAAGTAGGCAGTAGCAGTAGCAGGAGGCAGTTTTGTTACTATTCCTGCCACTGCTATCCTGCCGCTTGCCCTAAAAGGCATCGAAGAAGCTGCTGACTGGTACAACTCCAAACAAAAAGGTCTCGGTAAAAAGTTTATTACTGCCAAGATAGACAAAAGTAACAAATAACCGGCATCCACACCAATCTTAACTTATTTTCCTAATTTTACAAAAATTTTGACAGCTCCAATAGAATTCAGTTGTAATTCAGTTGTAATTCGGTTGTAAGTTACCAACAAATTACCATTGAATTACTACGCTCATAATGGATAAATCACCAAATCACCAAATCACTAAATCGCCAAATAAAAACGTGCGGGTACGTTTCGCACCAAGTCCTACAGGCCCCTTGCATATTGGAGGGCTAAGGACTGCTCTTTACAATTATCTTTTCGCAAAAAAGATGGGTGGAAAGATGATCCTTAGAATTGAGGATACAGACCAATCACGCTATGTTGAAGGCGCTGAAGAATATATCCATGAAGCATTGGAATGGTGCGGTATTAGACTGGACGAGGGACCAAAACAGGGAGGAAAATTTGCCCCTTACAGACAATCAGAACGAAAGTCAATGTACATGGAGTATGCTCAAAATCTGGTGGATAACGGGTTTGCTTACTATGCTTTTGATACACCTGAAGAATTAGAGGCCATGCGGCAGCGTCTCCATGCAGCTAAAGTCGCCTCACCCCAGTATAATACCATAACACGTAACACCATGAAAAACTCTATCACTTTGCCTGAAGATGAAGTGAAAACGCGTATTGCGAACCAGCCCTATGTAATTCGCCTGAAAGTACCCAGAAAAGAGGAAATACGTTTCAATGACCTTGTGAGAGGCTGGGTGCTGGTGCATTCTTCTGCCATTGATGATAAAGTGTTAATGAAATCAGACGGTATGCCTACATACCACCTTGCCAATGTAGTGGATGACCATCTCATGAAGATCACCCACGTGATCAGGGGAGAAGAATGGCTCCCTTCAACGCCCCTGCACGTTTTATTGTACAAATATTTAGGCTGGGAAAACACCATGCCGGAATTTGTCCATTTACCTCTTCTATTGAGGCCAGACGGGAATGGCAAGCTTAGCAAACGGGATGCGGAAAAATATGGATTTCCTATTTATCCAATAGAATGGAAATCTCCAAAAAATTCCAAACCCGAGAAAGGTTTTAGAGAAAGTGGTTACCTACCGGAAGCAGTAATTAATTTTCTAGCCTTTCTTGGCTGGAATCCAGGTACACAGCAAGAACTGTTCACTTTAAAGGAATTAATAAAGGCTTTTTCCATTGAACGAATTGGAAAATCCGGAGCTAAATTTGACATAGAAAAAGCCAAGTGGTACAACCAGCAATATTTACGTTCAAATCCTGATAAGGAGCTTGCGCAATATCTCTTAGAGGCAATAAATTCGCAAAGCCCCGCCAAAGGCGGGGCTAAACCCATTGAGTGTACCCCAACAAAAGCAGCAACAATTGTCAGTATTATGAAAGAAAGAGTTACCTTCCCGAATGATTTCTGGAAAGAAGCGGAATATTTTTTTATTGCGCCATCTTCTTATGATCAACAGATAGCAAATAAAAAATGGCCATCAAAAATTGTAGATGTAATTGCAGATTATAAAGAAGCATTGGCTTCTATTGACAACTTTAATGCTGAAACCGCAAAGCGTACCTTAACAGAAATTATAGAAAAACATAAATCCAAAACTTGTTCCGACCCCGAGTATTCGGGGGAGGAATCTAATCCCAAATCCCAAATTAAAATGGGTTTGGTTATGCAGGCACTGAGATTTGTGATCACTGGCAAAGATGCCGGGCCTGACCTTATGTCTATAATTCAGGTGATTGGCAATAAAGAAACGATCAGCAGGATTGATTATGCACTTAAAGTAAGGGAATGAGGGAATGAGGGAATAAGGGAATAAGGGAATAAGGGAATAAGGAAATAAGGGAATATGGAAATGCAGTTGGCAGTTGGCAGTTGGCAAGGACAATATGACAATAGACAATGACAATGACTATGACAAGGGGTGGTTATCATCGGATGACTCTCCAGGTTGTGCGTTTGGGTCATCCGATGAATTTGCTGGCAATAAGGCAATAAGAAAAAAAGGAAATAGGGAAATACGAACTAATTCGTAGGAACCAGGGAAATAAGGGATGCGTTAATTTGATAATTTGTTAATAAATTTTTCTTATTAAACGATTTTAATTAACTTTGCGTCTATAAACGAATAAACACATCATGGCTAAAAAAGGAAACAGAGTCCAGGTAATTTTAGAGTGCACTGAGCATAAGAAGAGTGGCTTACCCGGCACTTCGAGGTATATTACTACTAAAAACAAAGCTAATACTACCGAAAGACTGGAATTAAAAAAATATAATCCTGTTTTAAAAAAATATACGATTCATAAAGAAATTAAGTAGCTAATACTATGGCAGAAAAGGAACAAAAAGCAGGTACAGAATCCTCCGGACAAGATAAACCCGCTGAGGAAACCGACCAAAACCAGCAAGATCAGGGTCAACAACAAAAGGAGCAAGAAGAGGGTAAGCAACACATCCCTACCCCCTCTTCCTCCGAAGGTGGATCTGAACCTGACATACAGGAGGAACGTAAAGAGGGAGATAGTAATACTGAAAATAAAGAGAAGCAACCAACAGAATCCGACCAGCCGGAGCAAGCTAAACAAGCAGAGAAAAAGCAGGAGCCAGCTCAGGAAAAAGGCAAGCAAAAACAAGAAGGTGAAGAGCAACCAAAAGAAGAGATCGTTAAAGCTAAAGGCAAAGGTATAAAGGTTAAAACTGTTAGCAGAGCCATGGCAAAGGTTATCAAGACTATTCGGTCACCTAAAACAGGTGCTTATACTTTTAAAGAAGAGATAATTCCTGCAGATGAAGTAAAGAATTATTTAGCTGTTAAGTCTCCGGAATAATCTTCCGATAAAAAACTACCACAAAGACACTAAATTTTTTATCCCGACTTGTCGGGATAAAAAAAGCCCTTCGGGGAAATCTACTGTGAACTTACTAACATTACGTGCGAAGTCTTGGAAAAAATTTAGTTATTGGTTTATTAGTTAATAGTTTTAGTTAGTTGGTTACTGGTTTTGGTTAGTTAGTTTTTTATAATTGCAACCCACCACTAATCAGGTTTTGAACCAGGATATTATTGTTTGCAAAATCAAAAACTAAAAAACCATAAAACCAAAACTAATAACCACCCAACCATAACAAACAAACCAATAAACTAAGAACTAAAATCACTTAAATTTCAAAAAAAATCATCAAAAAGTCGTTAACATGTTATCAAAGTATGCTTTTTAAGAGCCTATGTGTCGAAGCAGCATACTTCGCCAAAGTAGCCTTTGGCTACGTAGGCTGAACTTCGGTGCGCAGGCACAAAATATTTTAGACGCGAATTGTACGAATTTCACTAATTATATTTAGTTATTATTTTTTTCGCGAAATTAGCGAAATTAGCGTCAAAATTTTCTTAGTGTTTCTTGGTGACTTTGTGTCTTTGTGGCAGTTTTTTGTTTTAGCATGAAATTCCTACGTTTTTTTTCCAAACAAAAAAAAGAGTCTTTAGATAAAAGCCTCAAAAAAACAAAACAAAGTATTTTCTCAAAGCTCAGTAAAGCGGTATTAGGAAAATCAAAGGTTGATGATGAGGTACTGGATAATTTAGAAGAAATTTTGATCACTTCGGATGTTGGGGTAGAAACTACCTTAAAAATAATAAAAAAGATTGAAAACAAAATTGCAAGAAATAAATACCTTGACACAGACGAGTTAAACAATATTATCAGGGAAGAGGTGGCTGCTTTATTAGCGGAGAATAAGGATTTAGAAGATTTTTCAATCCCAAAATTGAATACGCCTTATGTAATTATGGTTGTTGGCGTTAACGGTACTGGAAAAACTACCACCATTGGAAAGTTAGCTGCGCAGTTTCATAAAAAAGGAAAAAAAGTGATCATTGGCGCTGCAGATACATTCAGAGCAGCCGCAGTTGATCAAATAAAGCTATGGGGTGAAAGGGCAGGAGTGCCCGTAATCTCACGTGATATGAATACAAATCCTGCCTCTGTTGGCTTTGATGCGGTAAAGGAAGGAGTGGAAACCGGTGCAGATCTTGTCATTATTGACACTGCGGGACGTTTACATACTAAAGCTAATTTAATGGATGAATTGTCAAAGATGAAAAGAGTTATACAAAAATTTATTCCTGAAGCCCCTCACGAAGTGTTATTGGTATTGGATGGAAGTACAGGTCAAAATGCTTTAATTCAGGCACAGGAATTCACCAAAGTCACAGAAGTCACAGCGCTGGCAATTACTAAATTAGATGGTACAGCAAAGGGAGGGGTAGTAATTGGCATTTCAGACCAGTTGAAAATACCGGTAAAATATATTGGTATAGGAGAGCAATTAGATGATCTACAGGTTTTTAATAAATATGAGTTTGTAGATTCTCTTTTTAAGGGGGGTACGAACTAATTCCTACGAATTACGAATTCACGAATTACAAATTCGTAATTCGTGAATTCGTAATTCGCAGGAATAAAGATATGCACATTACTAAAATAGATTATAAGGATACCGGCTATTTCCCTCAAATTTTTATTGACTATATCAAAGGAAACAAAAAACTGGCTCCTTTTTACGATAATAAACCCAATATCAATGGCTTTAAAGATCAGATAAAGGTCAAAAATTTTCCTGCCGAAAACAGGCAACTCCTTTTTGAAGTTTTAAATGAACAATATGCTACCATCAGTAAGCCTCAAATTGTAACAAAAAACTTAAAAGCGCTTCTAAATCCAAACACATTCACTGTAACTACAGGCCACCAACTAAATATTTGTTGCGGCCCTTTATATTTTATTTATAAGCTGATCACGGTAATAAACATTACACAAATCCTCAACGAAGTATATCCCGATCATCATTTTGTGCCAATATACTGGATGGCTTCTGAAGACCACGATTTTGAAGAAATAAATCATTTCCATCTTTTTGGTGAAACATATCGCTGGACCTCTGACCAAAAAGGAGCAACTGGCAGATTCAAAACCAATTCGCTGAGCAAAGTTATAAATCAAATTCCGGAAAAATTACCGCTTTTTGAAAGCGCTTACAAAGACGAAGTAACTTTGTCAGCAGCTACAAGGTATTTTGTCAACGAGCTTTTTGGAGAATATGGATTGATTATCATTGATGGTGATGACAAGCGGCTTAAATCGCAATTGAAGGATGTCATTATTGATGAACTACAAAATAATAGCACTGAAAAACTTATTATTGAAACATCTAACAAGTTAAGCAGCGCTGGTTATAAGCACCAGGTGAATCCCCGCGAGATCAATTTTTTTTATTTGGATGATAATTTGAGGGAAAGGATCGTTTCTGTAGCGCAACATTCAAGCCGCAATAAAGATGATTATAAAGTATTAAATACAAATATTTCATTTACAAAAGACCAAATTTTACAATTGCTTAACGACAGTCCTGAAAAATTCAGCCCAAATGTTGTAACGAGGCCCTTGTACCAGGAATTAATATTACCAAACCTGGCTTATGTGGGAGGACCTGCTGAAATAGCCTATTGGCTGCAGCTAAAGTCAACGTTTAAATATCACCATATTCCCTTCCCTATCCTGATTCCAAGAAATTCGGCTCTATGGATCAATAAACATTTTACAAAAAAAATCAATAAATTAAACATCCGGGTAAAAGATCTGTTCTTAGATATTTCAGCTATAAAAGATCAATTTATGGCTAACAATTCAACCTCAGGCCTGCATCCTGATAAGGCAGTCGGTACCGGTGCAGGTGATGAATTAAAACCGTCCCGGGAACAAGAAAGGATTATTGCTGTATTGGAGGATATGAAAGCAAAAGCTAAAAATGTTGACAGTTCATTAGAAGGATTTGTAGGAGCTGAAATGCAGAAAATACTAAAGATCACTGAAAATATTGAGAAAAAAATTAAAAAGGCAGAAGAAAATAAATACCAGACTCAATTAAACCAGATAGAAAACATAAAAAGTAAACTTTACCCTGAAGGGGTTTTACAGGAAAGAAAAGATAATTTTTTAAACTTCTATATCAACAATCCTGATTTTTTAAAAATATTGGCCCGCCATTTTGATCCTTTTGATTTTCGGTTTATGATTTTTTGTAGTACGGATTGTTAATCCGTACACACCGCTAGTACTTAGTTGCATAAGTAATAGTAATTATGACACTCAATTATACTTCTCAATTGTTTGCTTTCATTCGGCTGTAATTCAGTTGTTAATTCAGTTGTTAATTCAGTTGTAATTCAGTCGTAATTCAGTTGTAATTCAGTTGTAATTCAGTTGTAATTCAGTTGTCAATAGTTTTTTACTTTTTTTTACTTTTTACTTTTTACTTTCTACTTTTTACTTGATCAATTGTATTACCATTGTATTACCATCAAATTACTATTGAATTACTACTAACTTGGTAAGTTGATTCTAAAAAAGAGTCCCGACTTGTAAAGACGTTGCATGCAACGTCTCTACAAGTCGGGACTCTTTGATTTTTTAAGGCAATTTGGTATTACCTGTTAAGAAAAATTCTTCTTATTATTACCTTGTCAGCGCTATGGATCTTAACAATATAAGTACCATTTGCCAGAGCTGATAAGTCAATAGTATAATTAGCATTCAACTGACTTCTGATACCATTAACTTTCGCAACTGACTCACCCAATAAATTGTAAACCATGATATTGGTTGCTTTTATGTTGACTAACTCAACATTCAAGGTTCCGTTTGTTGGGTTTGGATAAACTTCGACAGACCCAAGAGCCAGCTCTCCTGGAGAAATACCTGTTGCTGCTAATGTCACACTATCACAGAACGTATTCATGTTTCCACAGATATTCGTAACGGTTAAACAAACATAATATGTACTATCCGTTGAATAGGTATATGCTGCTGGATTTTGAACACTATCTGTGCCTGCTCCATCCCCAAAATCCCAAGCCCAACTCACTGCTCCTGATGACGTATTTGTAAAAGTCGCAGTCAGGATATTAGTTGTGAATGAAAAACCAGCAGTAGGAACAGAACAAATGACTGCCACACTACCACATAACGTATCCATGTTTCCACAGCTATTCGTAACGATTAAACAAACATAATATGTACTATCCGTTGAATAGGTATATGTTGTGTCTTTAGCAGTGGATGTGCCTGCTCCATCCCCAAAATCCCAAGCCCAACTCACTGCTCCTGATGACGTATCTGTAAAAGTCGCAGCCAGGTCAGAAGTTGTGAATGAAAAACCAGCAGCAGGAACAGAACAAATGACCGTCACACTACTATCACAAATAGTGTTTGTACCACAGCTATCCATAATGGTTAAACATACAATATAAGTGCTGTCCGCTACATAGGTATGCATTGGATTCTGAGTACTATCTACAGGACTGGCATCTCCAAAATCCCAAGCCCAGCTTAAGTTACCACCTGTTGTAGATGAGCCATCGGTAAAAGAAACATTCCAATCAGAAGTGATGAATGTAAAATCTGCAAAACAATTTTCAACTGTAACTAATTCCAGGGCAGTACATCCAATAGAATCCACAACAGTAACAGAATAAGTTCCTCCTGCAAGACTATCAATTATTAATGTTGTGTCTCCTGGATTCCCTGTATTCCACGTTATAGTATAGGGTGGAGTACCCCCACCACTTAAAACTACCGTAGCTGTACCATTCCCTCCTGGTGTTGTTGAAAATGGTGATGATGTAGTAGTCAGTGTAGGAGCGCCAGGATCGTTAATAATCACAATTGTTGAAAGGGTAGCTAAAACATCTTTTACAAAAACGTAATAAATGCCTGACGCCAGGCTACCGAAAAAGGAGGTATCCTGATAAGTAACTCCACTATCTATACTATATTGATAAGGGATATTATAATATGCAAAATCAGCATGAACAACCCCACTTCCTCCGCTGACACCAATGTTTATGCTTCCATCAGCATTTCCACAAGTTCCACTATTGATCACAAGAGTGTCAAGCGTTAAAACAAAAGCGCCAGAATCCCATGCAGGTAAGGAATCTGTACTAAATGAATAGTACGTCATGAAGTTAATAGCAACTGGATCACCATCCAGAGTTGGAAGTGAAACACCAGGATCTGAGTCTACCTGCCAAACAATATGAACCCGCTTGTCTGTCCCTATCATTTTATTGGTCATAGGGTAAACATCTTCCTCAAATCCTGTGCCGCTGGTGCCGTCATCAGCATTGCCTAATAATGGATGACCTGCTATGTTAATTGGCTTGCTCCAGGCATTACCGCCATCTTGCGAATAAACCAAATACAGGTCTCTGAATGTTTGACCCGTATTATCCCCGGTATTTGAGGTCCACTCAACCATACCTGCATATACAATGTATGGATTGCCGGTTTGATCAACAGAGATCTGCGACATAGACGTAACCCCCAGGAAATAGGTAGGAAAATCATTGCCTATTCCGCTGTATGGGTCACCATCGGGCGGGCAAGGCAAAGGCGAACAGGTCCAATCTGGTAAGTCAACCAACCCGGCTACAATAAGAGGAGCGCTCATGTTTTCATTCCAGTAATAGAGCCCATCGTCTAAGAGTGAAAAAAATCCTGCATAAATTCCAAAAGTATCAACAGCAATTGCGAGTTGCCCAACGGATGCATGAACCAAACCATTGTTATCAACGGTAACTGCGTGTGCATCATCAAAAGTCCACACAATCCATTCGCCAGGCCCATTGAATAGTTTACCGGTGGTATCTAAAGGAGCAATTTCAGTTCGGGTCCAAGTACCGCTATCTCCGTTAGCAGTAGATTTCCACATTAACCAGTCTTCTCCAAAACCACCTGCTGTGAAAGCAACCGTACCATTCCTGGCGTCAATAGCATAAGAATCAGCGCCCACTCCAGCAATTACGGTTGTATCGTCCATACCCGGAACAAGCAAATTCGTAATATCCCACGTCATTCCACCGTCAGAAGACCGGTAGTAAACTGCAGGACTCCCTACTCCACCTGGAGTCATCATACCCTGACTTGAACATATTATATGAATATAATTCCCATCCGCAACAGCCCTTGGCCACACATCACCGCCATAAGGATAAGTGAAAGGCAAAAGAGTTGTTGGTCCCCAAACACCCGAACCTTGTGTGGGACGCCTCGTTATTTTTTGAGGAGTATGATTAATTACGATCTCATCCATAGAATCTGACCAAACAATGTTAGGCCATCCAACATATTCTGAAGCACAGCCATGAGGAATCCCGCACTCGCCATTAATACCATACGTCCATGAAGTTCCATCAAAATAGTTATAGCCAATTCCCCTGTCAGCGGCGTCTGGTTGAGGGGATACACCTGAATGGTTTTGGATCCATACGGTAGCCATGGTACCGTCAGGATTTCTCACGAGTCCGTTACGTACTGCGGAGTTTGTCTGGAGGTCATAATAAGTATAGCCGACTTGAACACCCCAAGCGGCTTGTCCTCTTGAAATGCTTGTAATTGCTATAATAGCAATTCCGAATAATAATAATTTTTTAAGTTTCATAACTTAGTTGGTTTTAGTGAGCGTTTGAACTAATAATTTCTTTTAAGGGCACAAAGTAAAACATTTTAAATTTATAATGCAAGAAAAAAGTTATTTTTTTTTAAAAAAAGTTTTAATTAGCAGCGTATTTCTAATTTTTTGAAGCTAATGATTTTTTTCTACAAACATATCAATATATAAATTATCTTTTTGTCGTCATCCCGACACTTATACCTTTGCCTCTTCCAAATGACAATGCGCAATATCCAGTCAACAGTCGGCAGTCAACAGTCGGCAGTCCACAGTCGGCAGTCCACAGTCGCCAATGTTGCTGACTGCCGACTGCCGATTGCCGACTGTTTAAATCTTCAATTCAATATCCCACACATAAAAAACTATCATTCAGCAGTGATTCTTTATTATATTCCAGCGATTTATGTCCTTGCAAGACTCTTCCACCGGAACTATGCACAAGAGCTTGTCCGGCTGCTGTATCCCATTCCATTGTAGGCCCATGTCTGTAATATATATCAGCTTTTCCTTCTGCGATCATGCAAAATTTTATTGAGCTTCCTACAGATATAGTATCTTTTATAGAAAACATTTTTAAGAACTCTTTTCCTTCGGTAGTGGTATGAGACCTGCTTATAACTGCGATAAGATCATCTTTTTTCCCGGAGACAAAAATTGGCTGTTCTGGTTCCCCGCCTTTACGCTTAACAGCGCCCTCACCGATTTGCCCATAATAAATAGTATCAAAAGCCGGTACATAGATTACTCCTAGAACCGATATATTTTTGTGTATCAAAGCAATATTTACGGTAAATTCTCCATTTCGCTTGATAAATTCTTTGGTGCCGTCTAATGGGTCAACCAACCAATAATATTCCCACTTTTTTCGTTTGTTATAAGGGATATCTTTCCCTTCCTCAGATAATATTGGAATTTCCTTAGAGATCAGACGCAATTCTTTGGATATAATTTTATGAGATTCCCTGTCTGCAAAGGTCAGTGGTGAATTATCCGCTTTAAAATCAACTACAGACGAAAAACTTTTAGAATTATATATCTCATTTATTCTGGAACCTGCCTTTTTAGCTATGTTACCTATTTCCTGAATGTCTATAATGTTAATCATCTTTTTAAACACAGATTTGAATTACTAATTAATGTTGCAAAACTAAATTGTTGCTACACTACGTTTCTTGTACACCCCATTTTACTCGTATCCATATCCTTTCATAAATATAATAAATTATTATTTTGATCAAAAACTCAGCAGCGCCTATTTCAGCAGCTATTAAAAATTCACCGGTAATTATATAAGCTATGGCTGTTGTGGTTAGAGTAGCTATTCCCCTCCAGATAAATCCTTTTGTAATAGATCTGATATGTGTTTGTTTCATTAGAATAATTCGTAAAGCGCATAGCCCTGGGTACTCGGGGGTGAATGCTATGTACTTTGTGCTTTTTTTTTGCCGGCAAATTTATACAAATTTTAGAGATTCATCTTGTTAGATAATATTTATTTTCTAAAATTATATTAATTTTGCTGCACAAAAATGCCACAAAGACACAAAGTTATGAAAAATGGTTGATGGGAGACGGAAAATGGGAAAAAAGAGAAAGATGAATCAAGGTCTAATTTTCATTTTCCATTTTTCCTAGTGTCTCAGTGGCAAAAAAAATGCAGAATATTCACCCCATATTTGATCATATCCTGGATAGGGATCATAAGGAACATTTTCTTAAACAACGATCATTGGTTATTTGGATGGTGGGATTGTCCGGCTCTGGTAAAAGCGCAATAGCTCATGCCCTGGAGCAATCATTACAAAAGGCTGGCTTTCTGACACAAATTTTAGACGGAGATAATTTAAGAACGGGCATTAATAATGACCTCGGCTTCACTGATGAAGAAAGGTTAGAAAATATCAGGAGGTCTGCCGAAGTGTCAAAATTATTTATGAATTGCGGGGTAATCACGATCTGCTCATTTATCAGCCCAACAGTGGAATTAAGGGCTACGGCAAAAACAATTATTGGTGAAGATGGTTTTTATGAAATATATATTAATTGCCCTCTTGAAGTTTGTGAGAAACGCGATGTAAAAGGACTGTATAAGAAAGCCAGGAGCGGGGACATTAAGAATTTTACAGGCATTGTTGCCCCTTTTCAACCGCCTGTTAATCCTTTTTTAGAGCTTTGCACTGATATGGATGACGTTGAAACTTGTAAAGATAGGTTGTTAAACGCGATAATGCCTTTGATAAAACTTAATTAAAAATGTATTCATATAAACTTACTCATTTAAAGCAGTTGGAATCAGAAGCAATCTTTATTATGCGTGAGGTTGCTGCGCAATTTGAAAAACCGGTATTATTGTTCTCAGGGGGTAAAGATTCTATCGTTATGCTGCGCCTTGCACAAAAAGCATTTTGGCCAGCTAAAATTCCTTTCCCCGTTTTGCATATTGATACAGGACATAATTTCGCTGAGACCATTGAGTTTAGAGACAAATTAGTTGAAAAAACAGGTGTTAAATTAATTGTTCGCACAGTCCAGGAGTCAATTGATAAAGGGAGGGTTGCTGAAGAAAAGGGAGCTAATGCGAGCAGAAATATATTACAAACCGTTACACTTTTAGACGCCATTGAAGAATTACAGTTTGATGCTGCTTTTGGTGGAGGACGAAGAGATGAGGAAAAAGCTCGTGCCAAGGAACGTTTTTTTTCTCACCGTGATGAATTCGGGCAATGGGATCCCAAAAATCAAAGGCCTGAACTATGGAATCTTTTTAATGGAAGAAAACATCAGGGAGAACATTTTAGAATATTTCCATTGAGTAACTGGACCGAAATGGACGTGTGGCAATATATTTCGTTAGGAAAACTTGAAATACCCAATATTTATTTTACTCATAAAAGAGAGGTGGTAAATAGAAATGGCGTACTACTCGCAAAATCTCAATTTATTACCCTTTTAAATGGCGAATCTTATAAAAAACAGCAGGTCAGATGCAGAACCGTAGGGGATATGACCTGTACAGGTTTGATAGAATCTTCAGCTTCTAACCTCAGGGAAATTATTGCTGAAGTAGCAGCTAGCCGGATAACAGAAAGAGGCGGAAGAACAGATGATAAACGATCTGAAGCCGCTATGGAAGACCGCAAGAAGATGGGGTATTTCTGATTGATTAAAAAATTTTGGTTCTGTTTTATAATATTGTGGAATATCTGATAATTACGATAAATAAGTGTGCAATAACATGCATTATCTATACAT
>VRUD01000094.1 GCA_019456305.1 Cytophagales bacterium
GTAACTGATAATTTGATGCATGATGTTAATAATGCTTACAATTTAAGTTGTTTTTTTTAATTTAGATTTTTAGGTTGAATTTGTTTTGAAGTTGAAGGTTTTCCACTTGAGCGAATCCACCTTTGGCGGAGAAGTTTGACGTTTTCAATATCCCATTATTCCTATCTCAAAATTTTTACCTTCAACATATCATCCTCTAAAGACACAATTTCGATCTGGTAGGAAGTTTTATCCTCAAGGCTGATCTTCAAGGTTTTGTTGACAGGGTTTGCTTCCCATTTGCCATTAACCGGCACGGTACCTCTGTCGGCCGGATGGATGTTGTGTTGAATAAATTCGCCATTCTCTTTAAAAGTAAATCCGGATCTCCCCCTTGCAGGTGGAAACTCGTAGGTATCCGGCCTGTATGCCTTTACATCTTCCTGATCGTCTTCATGGGAATGTATCCATTTTTTATAAAGGGCTTTATTATCTTCTCCCTTATGAGGGGGATTGGGCGTCTCTACTCTGGCCGTTTTCACTGTTTTATCAGGCGTATCAGATTTTTCTGATTTTTTACATTTGTTACCGCCCAATAACACCAGAACGATAGCTAATATAGATATTAGTCTCATAACAACAGAAAATCTACGAATCATGTATTTTTTATTCATTAGGATATAAATTAATTATTTAACCTGACCCTTTTTTTTTGCTTCCATTTCATCTTTTATTGCAAGCCAGGTTATAGTTATAAACAGTCCTGCAAGACCAAGGAATAATATCGCTAAAAAAACGTATGCTGAAATCATTGCATTAATAAATTAATGTTTCGTTTAGTAGCTAATAACTTATTTGCAAAAAAACGAATAATAATTTGATTTTGCAATTATCTCAACTTTTTCCCCTTCAAATACTCCTTCGCTTCTTTATACAGATCATCTTTTTTGTTTGTTCTTTTCAATAAGATCTTGTAATATATTTTTGCCACCGTCTTTTCATCCTGTTTATCAGCTATTCGGGCAATATGAGCCAGTGAAGAAAGATAATAATGGGAGTCATAAGCTTTGATATTTTCACCAAATACAAAAGCCTTTTTAAAATAATGTTTGGCTTTTTGAAGATCATTGTATTTATACCTGTAAATATGACCGAGAAAATATGCAGCATACCTGCCGCTGATATCTTCATACCCGGGCATGTTTTTATCAATCTTTTCTAATATGCTAAGTGAGATATTTTCCGTTTTTGATTGCTTTCCCTTTACAAATGTTAGTCTTGCATAGAATCTCTGGAAATAAGCATTATCAGGAAATGTTGCTGCCAAATATTCAGAGATCTGGTAGGCAGCATTTGGATCATGTTCTTCGTTGGCGTAGATACGCATCAGATGATATTGGGCCTCAGTTCTGGTGTAAAAGGCGTTTAATGATACCTCACGCAGTTGCTTAAGGCCCAATTCCTTATCTCCACCAGGAAATAATGCAACAATAGGGCGTAACCAAAAATAATTTTCAGGGATCCAAACAGCATAATAATTATAAAGCCCTTCTCCAAATAAAAACTCCGGGCTCAGGTCATTATGCCCCTTACTTTCCTGTAAAAAGTGAAATGCATTTCTGCTGGCAAAAGTGGCTTTTCTCCACATCTTGCGGTCAGAATAAACCCTTGCTTTCATGCCATAAGCGCCCCCCAGGAAAAATGCCGCCTCTATTTTTATACTACCGGAGGAATTTATATATATTTTTTCAGCTTTCATGACCGCAGTGTCCATGTAGGCATGGAAGATGTTATCCAAAGGCCTAAAATCAAAAGTTTCATTATTAAGATTAGGAATGATCTTCCACCATTGGCTTAACCCCAGCAAAAAGTATGGTAATGGATGGTCAGGAAATTTTTGCTTCAGCCAAATAAATTGTTTTTCTGCCTTTTTAAACTTGAAATTATACATATCATTCACTGCCTGGGTAGCATCAATTTGCACGTTCATATCCATGAGGAGCATCTTGTTGCTGTCTGCTTTTACTGATCCTGAGTATCCGGGGGGTAAGGGGGGTAAATTATTAGGAGGAATGATTGTATCAGGGATTGTATCTGTTTGCTGTGCATCAATCTTAGTGGTGTCAGGCCTGTCCCGATCCTTTCGGGGTATGTTAGTGGTGTCAGGTGTTTCCACCTGACACCATACCTTTATAGTAAATACAAAGATCAAAAATGATAAAATGATTTTCATATTTTGAAAATATCAAAATAAAACATTTACATTTGCGCACTCAATTTAGGAACAAAATTACAAATAATCTTTAAACTATTAACATCATGGAAAACATAGCTTATTATCTACCCCTTTTCGGAATACTTGCTTTACTCTATACCCTATGGAAATCAATATGGGTTTCAAAGCAGGATGCAGGCACCGACAAGATGAAAAAAATTGCCGGGCATATTGCCGAAGGCGCCATGGCTTTTCTGAAAGCAGAATACAAAGTGCTTGCCATATTTGTAATATGTGTGGCTGTTTTATTAGGATACGCTGGCAGCGTAAATGAAAATTCTTCCCCTTTAGTTGCGGTCTCATTTATTGTAGGCGCATTTTGTTCGGGATTAGCCGGCATAATTGGTATGAAGGTGGCTACCAAAGCCAATGTGAGGACCGCTAATGCAGCAAGAACCAGCATTGGCAAAGCGCTGGAGGTTGCTTTTGCAGGTGGCTCGGTAATGGGCATGGGAGTGGTTGGCCTGGGTGTTTTGGGGCTGGGCTCATTATTTTTGATCTATAGTAATATTTTTGATGTTGATACTGCAGAAAGCCTCAACGAAAATCTCAACAAGGTCATTACAATCGTTACTGGGTTTTCTTTTGGCGCTTCATCCATTGCTTTATTCGCCCGGGTAGGAGGCGGCATTTATACCAAAGCTGCAGATGTAGGCGCTGACCTTGTGGGCAAAGTTGAAGCAGGTATCCCTGAAGACCACCCATTGAACCCGGCTACCATAGCAGACAATGTTGGCGATAATGTTGGTGATGTTGCCGGCATGGGCGCTGACCTGTTTGAATCTTATGTTGGCTCCATTGTAGCCACCATGGTGCTTGGCGCTGCATTTATGACTGCGGGTTTTGAGGATAGCTTTAATGGCTTATCTGCCGTATTGCTACCGTTAGTGCTGGCAAGTGCAGGCATTATCGTCTCTATTATTGGGACCTTTTTTGTAAAAGTAAAAGAAGGCGGCAGTCCTCAAATGGCTTTAAATATAGGAGAGTTCGGGTCTTCGGTTTTAATGGTCATTGCTTCTTATTTCCTTATCACGTGGATGCTGCCCGAAAAATGGACTTTTAACGATCCGTTATATGGTGTTGAAAGAGTGATAGAGTCTATAGATATTTTTTGGGCAACCATCATTGGTTTGTCTGCCGGGCTTTTGATAGGTATGATCACTGAATATTATACAGGCACCGGCAAAAAGCCCGTTGTTGCCATTGCACGACAATCAGTTACAGGAGCAGCAACAAACATCATTACAGGTATCGGCACAGGCATGATGTCTACTGCGATCCCTGTTTTAATAATAGCCTTTGCGATAATGGGCGCTTTCCATTTTGCAGGTTTGTATGGCATAGCGATCGCTGCGGTAGGAATGTTATCAAATTTGGGGATCCAATTAGCTGTGGATGCTTATGGCCCCATTGCAGACAATTCCGGTGGAATTGCGGAGATGGCAAGCTTGCCCAAAGAAGTGCGGCAAAGGACAGACAAATTAGATGCGGTTGGCAATACCACAGCAGCTATTGGAAAAGGCTTTGCCATTGGTTCTGCAGCATTAACCGCTTTAGCGCTTTTCGGGGCATTTATGACTTCAGCGCATATTCTAACCATTGACATTTCAAAAGCCAATGTGATGGCAGGGCTCTTTATAGGAGGCATGCTGCCCTTCCTGTTTTCATCGCTGGCTATTAATGCAGTAGGAAAAGCTGCAACGGCAATGATCGAAGAAGTGAGAAGACAATTTAAAACGATCCCGGAGCTGGGCGCTGCATTAGATGTGATGAGAAAGAATGAAGGCAAGGAACAAGATCAATGGAGTGAAGAAGATAAAAGAACATTCGAAAATGCGGATGGTAAAGCCCAATACGGACACTGTGTATCCATTTCAACGCAAGCGGCTATCAGGAAGATGATCTTACCCGGTCTTTTAGCTGTTTCTGTTCCTGTTATTGCTGGATTTTTAGGAGGTGCAGAGATGCTGGGCGGATTACTGGCAGGTGTTACTGTTTCGGGCGTGCTGTTAGCCATATTTCAGGCAAATGCAGGTGGGGCCTGGGACAACGCCAAGAAAATGATAGAAGAAGGGATAGAAATTGATGGTGTTATGTACGAAAAAGGTTCAGATGCACACAAAGCGGCTGTAGTAGGTGACACGGTTGGCGATCCTTTAAAAGATACTTCCGGCCCTTCCTTAAATATTTTACTCAAATTAATGGCGGTGATAGCCCTGGTGATTGCACCGCTAATAGCTTTGGAAGATAAAGTTTCTCCTCTTCTACAAGAGAAGGAGTTAAAGAGTGAGTTTAAAGATATACAGGAAATAAAAGGGGTCTGGGAAATTGATCCTGTTCATTCATTTATCAATTTTGAAATACGGCATATTTTGTCAAAGGTAAAAGGTGAGTTTGGTAAATTTTCCGGTGAAATTGATATTCAGGCAGATATTGCAAAGTCTTCTATCTGGCTGCAAATTGATGCTAATTCAATAAACACACACATTGAAAAAAGGGATAATCATTTAAGGTCATCGGATTTCTTTGATACTGAAAAATATCCCACCATTACATTTAAGTCTGATAGTCTGCAAAAAACTGATGAAGGATATTTAGCAATAGGAAAACTAACTGTTAAGGATGTTAGCCAGGATGTTATATTTGTTTTCAGGTATCTGGGCTATCAGGTTTTGGGCGAAGAAGATGAGCAATGGACAGTAGCAGCATTGGAAGGAGAACTTTTAATTAACCGGAGTGATTTTGGTATAGGAAAATATAAGATAGGGTCAATAGTTGGAGATGAAGTCAGTATTCAATTTTCAATTGAAGCAAATCCTCAGGAAACCGGGGAGGAGGAGTAAGTACTGGGAGTTAGTCACTGACGATTATAAGAGTCATAAACATTGATAGTGGATGTTGGATGTAGGAAACATTTCGCTCCTAACGGAGCGATAACATTCTGTTAATCATTTTTTGTACCAATATTTAACTCCTACGGAGTTTATTTAAATTGGTAGAACTAAATAACAGCCCCAGGGAGCTAAATATTGGTAAACTGGTAGAAAACAACCCCAGCGGGACTAAATACTGGTAAACTAAATAAAAAAAGAGAACAGCCCCGTAGGGGCTACACATTGGTAAAAACTACAATCAAACACAAAATCATCGCTCCGTTAGGAGCGAAACATAAATACAAACAACATCAATATCTAAAACATCATGGCAAACACATACACACAAATCTCCATTCAATTAGTGTTTGCGGTAAAATACCGCCAGGCATTGATTACACCTGATTTTAAGGTGACATTACATAAATACATATCAGGTATTTTAAGAAATCAAGACCAAAAATTGTTAGCTATCAATGGTATGCCGGACCATATCCATATATTTTTTGGTATGAGGGCAGACAGTAACTTATCTGATTTAGTAAGAGATATTAAATCGGATTCGTCAACATTTGTTAACGAAAAAAAATTAAGCAAGCACAAATTTCGCTGGCAGGATGGATTTGGCGCATTTTCTTACAGCAAATCACAAAGAGACAGTGTTATAAAATACATTTTAAATCAAGAGCAGCACCACGCTAAAAAGACATTCCGGGAAGAATATTTTGAATTTCTGAAAGAATTTGATGTTGAATATGATGAGAGGTATGTTTTTGAATTTTTTGATTGACTGCAAAAGTGATAGGTTGGCTTATATTTCGCTCCTAACGGAGCGAGAGCATTGTGGTTATCATTTTTTTTACTAATATGCAACTCCTACGGAGTTTTTTGCAGTCCCGTAGGGGCTATAAAACAACATCCAACCAAGCCCTGTAGGGGCTAAATATTGGTAAATTACAACCAAACACAAAACCATCGCTCCGTTAGGAGCGAAACATATCCAGTATCCAACATCCAATATAAAACACACAGAACCCAGTCTCCAGCAACCAGCAAAAAATGATCAAAGTAAAAGACAAACATTTTGAAAAGTTTATAGCTCACGGAGAGATCATAAAAAAAGTCCGGATAATTGGTGAGAAGATCAATGAAGATTATAAGGGTAAAATGCCATTATTCATACCTGTACTTAACGGGGCGTTCATCTTTGCAGCAGACCTGATACAACAAATTAATATCCCAACCCAGCTTTCTTTTATTAAGCTTTCTTCTTACCGGGGTGTGAGCACAAGTGGTAGCGCTAAAGAATTGATCGGTTTAAATGAAGATATAAAGCACAGAGACATAATAATCATTGAAGACATTGTAGATACGGGCATTACAATTGATCAGATTTTGACAGAATTACATAAATTAAAGCCCCGTTCTATTGAAGTGACTGCTTTATTGATCAAGCGTGAAGCTTTACAGAAAAAAGTGGATATAAAATACTTCGGCTTTGAAATTCCCGATAAATTTGTGGTAGGATATGGGTTGGATTATGATGGGTACGGGAGGAATTTTAGGGATATTTATCAGTTGGTGGATCAATGATTGTTGTTGGGTTCTGGGTACTGGGTAGGAGATACTCCGATTTCTCGTTTCACATCTTTGTCAAACGAGACATAATACTGATTTTCATTAAGACCATATTTATCTGACTGATTTAAGCCAGCCAACTAAAAGCCCACCTAAAAAAAATAAAGAGGGCATAAGATTGAAATTTTACCCTTATACCCCCATAAATAATGTTACAAATAATTGTCCGTTTGTTTACCAAGTATAAGTTACGTGTAGAGTTACATCTATTTGCGCAGTTAAATTGTCAACTCTTATTGTTGATGGGAAACCATTGCCAGATGTGTATGGAACAAATTCTAACCCTCCCATATAATCATCAGGAGCACAAACGCCAGTATCATCGTCAAACAAATCCACAGCATAAGTTCCTGTTGGATTATTAATTGTAATTGGCAAACCTAATGTATAGGTTTTTTGAGTACCAGGAACGACATCTGAATATGTGCCAGACGTATAGATATAGCTACTACCATTCCATAATCCAATAGATATATCAGGATTTGCACCACCGCATAACGCACCATCCCAATCACTGCCATTATCAAGTGGTGGAAACTGATCCATTACAACCTTTGTTAAAGTTATCGTGGTTGGGGTAACCTCTGTACCACAAAATGTACCACTGAACCCTGCTGGACATTTACAAGTTCCTTCGTTACATGTGCCACTATTTTGACAAGTAACACCTTCACAAGGATCCTTTTTACATCCTGTAAATGCCAACACTCCCATTAGCATCAGAACAGCGAAAAATAAACTTTTTGTTTTCATAATTTTGATTGTTTTGTTGCCTGAGGTTCTAAAGGCAGGTTAATAAATGAACTTTGAAAATTGGCAACAAAAAAGGGCATGAACCTCATGCAAATTTTCAGTCTAGGATTGGTACGACCAAGCACCAGCACAGAGCTGAAATAAGCAATAAGTAACACACCCTTGCGGGTGCATTGCCTTTGCTATTTCTCTCTGTGCAGAATATACTATGGTCGTTTTATCTTAGAGGAAACGTAAGCAACACTACTTTTTTGTTATGTCTTTTTCCTTTTTACTCTATATTTTTTTTGTTTTAGTTCGGTGCAAATATAATTATTTTTTCAATTTCTAATTAATTTTATATTTTTTTTTATATTTGTTATGTAATATTGAGTCCACTCTAATAAGTCCAAAAAATAAAAATGCCACCAAATCACCAAAGCACTAAATCCCACAAAACCCTGAAAATCAATTAGTTAATTTTTAGTGGGATTTTGTGTTTTTGTGCTTTTGTGGCAAAAAAGACTTTTTAGAGTGGACTCAGCTTTAAAAAGAAAAATGACAAATAAATCTTTAGTTCAGGTGTAAATTTTGGTTGAAAGAATCCCCACTTTTTGTTGCTTATTTGTTAAAAACCTGCTAATTATTATTTTCATTTGTGGACAAAAAATAATGAATATGAACTAAAGAATTATATAAAATGTTGTAATTTTGAATTTTGGACTAAAAAACAAAATAAAAAATGCTTGCAATCAAAGGTATTTATGACGGCAAAACTATTAGACCGTTGGAAAAGCTCCCCAAAAACAGAAAATATAAAGTTATCATAACTTTCATTGAAGAAGTTAATGAAATAGAACAACTAAGAAACTTTTCTGCTCAAACTAATTCTTTTACTTTTTGGAAAAATGAAAAAGAAGACTTATATCAAGACTACCTGACTAAAAGCAAATAATGAAAACAGGTGATATCATCCTTATTCCCTTTCCTTTTGCCCAATCGACAAATGTAAAAGTAAGACCAGCAATCGTAATTGCCCAAACAAAAGATAAGTTTAAAGACATTATTTTAGCTGCAATTAGTTCGGTTATTCCAAAAACAATATCAGGGAATGAAATTATAATTGAACCCAACGAAACAAATAAGTTAAGGACAAAATCAGTTATCAAGGTGGACAGAATAGTAACTTTGAAAAAAGGGGACATGATAGCGCAACTTGGAAAACTCTCAAAATCTGAATTGATAACATTCAAAAATATTTTTCAAAATTTGGTAAAATAAGACGCTTTGTAGATACGGGCATTACAATTGATCAAATTTTGACAGAATTAAATAAATTAAAGCCCCGTTCTATTGAAGTGACTGCTTTATTGATCAAGCGTGAAGCTTTACAGAAAAAAGTGGATATAAAATATTTCGGCTTTGAAATTCCTGATAAATTTGTGGTAGGATATGGGTTGGATTATGATGGGTACGGGAGGAATTTTAGGGACATATATCAATTAATTTAATAGGTTTGTCTGGTTAAAATTATATTTTTTTGTATCAATTGATGATGACTAATGACGATGAAGATGACGATGACCATGACAATAAACAATGAATTTTATTTTGTATATTTGCAAATGCCGAAGATATTAGAGTATGGTAAATTTGT
Organism: Cytophagales bacterium; assembly: GCA_019456305.1. Classification (NCBI taxonomy): domain Bacteria; kingdom Pseudomonadati; phylum Bacteroidota; class Cytophagia; order Cytophagales; species Cytophagales bacterium. The sequence continues at coordinate 9,155 of VRUD01000094.1, forward strand.
ATTTGGTATCTTTTCCGCAGACAAGCGTAAAGTGCGCGGAAAACCCGAGCCAAAACATATTCATGTATTAAGTAAAAAAAGAGGCAGGGTATCATTTACAAAAATATGGTTAGAGCCGCAAATTAAAGTTGATGATATTCGAATGGGGGATTTTACGGAACAAGAGCTGAATAAAATAATAAAACTTTTAGAGAGAGATGATGTCAGGGATTTTATAGATGATGGATTAAATAATTTTTATAATGATCTGAAAGTAAAATTTAAAAAATTCAAATAATGGAAGGAATTATAGATATTAAACCGGTAATCAGTAACATAAAATTTACCACTAAGGGTAAAATGGATGTTTGTTTGCAGGACGGAAGGATTATCGTTGTACCCCTGAAGTATTTTCCCAGTATACAGAAACTTAACGCAAACCAAAGAAAGAGATTACAAATAATAGATGATGTTGCATTTACTTTCATTGATTCTCCTGAATTGTATCATATAGAAGAAATCCTGGGTGATTACAATAATTATGAATACGATTTTTAATTTTTTGAAGTATCAATAATTTTCGTTCGTTTTAAAAGCGCAACAATCTTATCCATCCGAATGACGAAAACTTAAATATAGTTAATGTCTAAAAGTCATAGTCTATAGTCATTGTCATAGTAAATGCAAGATACAGAAATATTTCGAGATTAGAAGTTGTATTTAACTTTTTGTTTCAGGCGAAAGAAACGATGTTCTTAAACCCGCACTTTCTTTACTCCCAACCCAGAAAAAATGGATATAAAATTTGTATAAATAAAAGTATAATCATACCTTTATATTATAGTTGAACTCAACCTTACCTTTTAAATTTGAAAGAGTACAGAAAAAATTATCATATGAAAAAGATAGAATTAAAATTTATCAATAAAAACTTTTTACTATTAATTATACTCTTAATGACAATATCGACTAATTTGATAGGGCAATCGAATTCTGCATGGTTAGGTAATTATTATGGAAAAGAAAAATGTAGTCAGGGAAGAAATAAAAATCAATGGTCAAATCCATATAATATTAAAATTTTATCAATAGGTAATCAATATTTCATTGAAGGAATTTATTTTCAAGCAAGAAAGAAAATTAAAATAAAAATTTTAGGAAATGTTTTTAACATTCCTAAACAAAATTTAGGAGTAGGTTTCGTAATTACTGGAAAAGGTGTGAAAGATAACAATTTACTAACTATGGATTACACTGTTGTTATTGATATGAGCTCTATAGGAAAAGAAGACGTCATAAATAATTGTACTGCTGTATTTTTAAAAGGGGATTATGTCAAAAAATGGACTTCAAAAAATGAAGAAGAAATAAATAGAAAAATTCAAGGAAATATGAGAAAGGAAAAAGAAAAACAAAAAAAATTAGAGGAAGAAAGGAGAAAAAAAGAAAAAGAAAACTTAATAAAGGCAAGAGAATTAGTACAAGAAGGCGATAATCTTATGAGTAATAAGGATTGGGAAAAAGCTATTGATAAATACGAAAATGCAATTCGTACTGATATAACTGATTCAGTTGATAGTGAATGTGGGGTAAAAATGGGAAAAGCATATTTAAATTTAGGTGACGAATATCTGAACAAAAAAGATTACAAACTTGCCATCTATAATTATCAAAAAGCGAGTAAGTTCGACAAAACATTATTAGGTTTTACAAATGAGAAAATGAGTAAATTAAAGCGAAACCCTATCTCAAATAGTATCAGCTCACTAATTCCCGGACTTGGGCAAATTAGAAATAAAAACTATTTAAAAGGAGGGATATTACTTGGACTTGTTTCATCCACTTCATATTTAAGCTATAACTTCAAAAAAAAAGGAGATGCAACATATGAAGAATATAAAGATGCTACTGATGTTGACCAAATAATTGAACTCTATGATCAAGCCGAAGCATATAGAAAAAAGAGCGTTTTATTCGGGACTATAGCCAGTTTGTCTATGATATATGGACTAATAGATGCTTATGTTATAGCAGATAATTATAATAAATCATTAGGGATAAAGAATATAGTTTCAATTTATCCAAGTTTTAACGGAGAAACTGTAACCGTCTCAATTTCATTAAAATTTTAGTTATGAAAAATTATGTAACAATTTCAATATTACTCCTTTTGTGTGTTGTTAGTTGCACTAAATATGAACGTGTAAATCCACTTGACCCATATAAGGAAACCCCAGAGAAGGAATCAGAACCAGATATAATTGTTGAATTTATTGAAATAAAAGAGCATTCAACGACAAGCCCATATGAAAGGCTCTTTTATTTATACCCAACAATTAAAAATATAGGTGGAGCAACTAAAGATGTTAACGGATATATTACTGAAAATGATACCTTAATTGATTTTATAACAAATAATGTTATTTGTAGTGGTTTGTTTACTGATGATACAGAAATTAGAAAAGATCAGACAAAAAAGTTTTATTATGGATTTGAATTTAGTTTATCAATTTATCCTGTAAATCCTCAAATGCCATATAGTTTTGATATAATACTCACGTTAACAGATTATAAAGGTAGTACTTGGACACAAGCAGAAAAAATAACAATAGACTAATTCAAATTTATAAATATGGAACAAATATTAAATAATATCAAAAACAAAATTATTGACATTGCATTAAGAGAGGATGAAATCCTTAAAGGTTTAGGAAAAGGGATTTTCTATATGCCTGAACTTGCTTTTGTCTATACTGTTGGAAAAGAAATATCTCTAAATGGAGCAAAAATATTTAATGGAAGAGAATTCGAGTGGATTAGAGAATCAAAGGTATCAATACCAGGACGAAGCACAACAGAGATTTTTGACTTAATTTTTGAGGTTGGTAAAAAAGAAAAAAACGAGATCATAGTGATTGAATTTAAAATGCGGGATAAGGATTATAAATATAAAAGTGACATTGAAAAATTACACAAACTACCAAGTGATTATTTTAAAGTATTTTGCGCATTAGAAGATGTTTTTGAAAAAGACCAAAACAATGGTAGTCGAATGACAAGAATAGTTAGCAATTCCGAAATAAAGATGAAAAGAATAGGTGAACTGTTCACATTTCCTACATGGTCAGAACACTATAAAAATAAAATGCTTTGCTTTGTTGAAATTTGGCAAGTATTTTAAAAGAATCACATAACGAGAAAATTTAAAAGACAAGGTACAGTAGCTAACTTTGGGCATACAATATGCGGGGGAATATGCAAGCCGAAAGTTCATCGCTTTTCTCTATCTTTGTCGTAGCGGGACAGAAACAAGCGCAGAAACCCCGCACGTTTTTTAGCCTTATTCGTCATAGTCATTGTCATAGTCAATGTCATAGTTAGAGTGATAAAATTGTAATTAGATCAATAGAATTTAAAAAAATGTTAAATATTGTACTCTTCGGCCCTCCCGGTTCAGGTAAAGGAACTCAAATCAAGAGAATTATCAGTAAATATAATTTAAAAATTTTACAACATCAGCTAAATGCAAAAAGAACAGATACAGGAGCTTTTTCGTCAGTTTGAAAACATTGCTACCTCTACAACGGCATTGAGTGCTGGAGTGCAAGGGAATTGCAGCAATTGCTCGGATACAGTAAATGGGACAATTTCTTAAAGGTAATTGAGAAAGCCAAAAAAGCGGCAGAAAACGCAGAAATAAAGATTTCCGACCATTTTGCCGGTATCGGGAAAATGGTTGAGCTTGGCAGCGGGTCGAAAAGGGAAATACCTGATATGGCGCTGACCCGTTATGCCTGCTACCTGATAGCTCAAAACGGTGATGCATCCAAGTCGGAAATTGCCTTTGCCCAAACTTATTTTGCCGTTCAAACCCGCAAACAGGAATTGATAGAACAACGCTTGCTTGACAGTGAAGAAAAGAAAATAACCAGGGAAGCAAAAAAAATTAAGCAATGGCAAAAAGGATAAATAATCAATATTTTAAAAAATGTTAAACATAGTCTTATTCGGCCCTCCCGGTTCAGGCAAAGGGACTCAAAGCGAGAGAATTATCAGTAAATATAATTTATTACATCTTTCCACCGGAGATCTGCTGCGTGGGGAAATTGCCAATGGGACGCCATTAGGCAAAAGAGCCAAGGGATATATGGATAAAGGCAAATTGGCGCCCGATGAAGTGGTAATCGGTATGATAGATAATAAACTGAAAGAGAATAAAGCAGCAAAAGGCTTTATCTTTGATGGTTTTCCCAGAACCGTTACCCAGGCCGAAGCTCTTGATGAACTTTTGCAAAAGAATAATACGACAATCAGCGGCATGATCGCATTACAGGTTGATGAAAAAGAGCTTACAAAAAGATTGCTATTGAGAGGAAAAACTTCAGGTCGCGCAGATGACCAGGATGAATCGTTGATCAGAAAAAGAGTGCAGGAATATGAAAGCAAAACCGCCCCCGTAGCTGCTTATTATGACAGGAAAGGGAAATATACGCCTATCAATGGAATTGGGAAGATTGAAGATATTTTTGAAAATATTTGTAAAGAGATAGATAAAAGAGTATGGCGCATGGCGCAGGGCCCCGCCAACTGGCGGGGTTCACCACGCTAAAGCTCCTTTCGCTATGTGCCATGCTCATTTACAATTAAAATGCCTTCTCAAAATTTCATAGACCATGTAAAGATACATTGCCGCTCTGGTGCAGGTGGTCCGGGTGCCGTGCATTTCAGGCGCGAAAAGTTTGTGGCAAAAGGTGGGCCTGATGGAGGAGATGGAGGCAGGGGAGGGCACATTATACTGAAAGGCAATTCCCAGCTTTGGACATTGCTGCATCTCAAATACCGTAAGCATGTCATAGCAAAAGCCGGTTTGCCCGGTGAGGGAGGATGCAGATCGGGCGCTCAAGGCGAAGATGTTATTTTAGACGTACCGGTTGGAACTATCGCTAAAGATGCTGAAAGAGGTGAAATAAAGGGAGACATAACTCAAAACAGGCAGGAAATGGTTATCACTCCAGGGGGAAGAGGTGGTCTGGGGAATGCTCATTTCAAAACATCTACCAACCAAACTCCCCGGTATGCTCAACCTGGCGAACCTGGGATTGAAGAATGGATAGTCCTTGAATTAAAGCTTTTGGCTGACGTTGGCCTGGTTGGTTTTCCGAATGCAGGCAAATCAACTTTGTTATCGGTAGTTTCGGCTGCCAGGCCAAAAATTGCCGATTATCCTTTTACTACGCTTGTTCCTAACCTGGGTGTGGTTGGCTATAAAGATCTCAGGTCTTTTGTAATGGCAGATATTCCCGGGATCATTGAAGGCGCTTCTGAGGGAAAAGGTATCGGCTTGAGGTTTTTAAGACATATTGAAAGAAATGCTGTTTTACTGTTTCTGGTACCTGCTGATAGTAATGATATTTATAGGGAATATGACATCCTGCTTGGAGAATTAAAAAAATATAACCCGGAACTTCTCAATAAAAAAAGGATATTGGCTATATCAAAATCTGATCTTTTAGATGATGAATTGAAGCAAGCGATTGAAAAAGAACTTCCTGCAAATGTTCAGCATACTTATATTTCATCCGTTACAGGGGATGGGATTGAGAAGTTAAAAGATGTATTGTGGGGAGCAACAAATGATTCTGAGTAAATATAACGATTTTTATATAAGACATTTTGTCATACTTTTACCTTTGGCAAATTATTTGAAATACTAATTAATAAAATGCTAATCCCGAGTACTCGGGATTAGCATTATACCTTAAAATGAAGTTTGATAAAAAAGTGAATAACAAGACTAAGAATACCCGGTCAAAAGAGGGGGGTCTGTCTGACAAACATTCAGCCAAGATCCAAAAGCTGAATAAGGAATTAAAGGAACAAAAGGAAAAATACCTGAGGCTCTATTCCGATTTTGAAAATTTCAGACGCAGAACGGCAAAAGAAAGATTGGATTTAATAATGCAAGCTAATGAGGCTTTAGTAATTTCACTCTTACCCGTAATAGATGATTTTGAAAGAGCCCGATCTTCAATAGATAAGTCAAATGATATTGAGTCTGTTAAAGATGGTATAAAACTTATTAATAGCAACTTTATAAATATCCTTACACAAAAGGGGTTGAAACCTATGGAGGCAATCGGAGAGGAGTTTAACATGGACCTGCATGAAGCTATTTCAAAGATCCCGGCACCTGGTAAAAATAAGAAGGGGAAAGTAATAGATGAGGTTGAAAAAGGGTATTTTTTGAATGATAAGGTTATAAGGTTTGCTAAGGTGGTTATCGGAGATTAAAAGAAGGAAATAGGGAAATAAGGAAGTATATTTGCATCGCGTTTATTAGTGCTTGTCTATAATGTCAAAAATATTCGTTAATGAAAATCCAAAGTTTCAACATTAAGTCGGCAGTTGGCAG
>VRUD01000095.1 GCA_019456305.1 Cytophagales bacterium
ACTGCCAACTTAATGTTGAAACTTTGGATTTTCATTAACGAATATTTTTGACATTATAGACAGACACTAATTAATTATACAGGTCAAATAGATCAATTGAAATAAAAAACCAGCTCAATGCAATTGCCTCCATTATTGAATATTACCTCATCCGACAGGTACTTCATCAGGAAGATACCCCTGCCGGTGGGTTTCTCAATATTTTCAGGGTCAGTGGGGTCGGGGAGGTCGGAGTGATCAAAACCCTTCCCCTCATCCTCTATTACAAAGCGTAGAATATTATTTTGGGTTGATAGGGAAAGCATCACGTTTTTTTTGTTATCGCCCTTGTTGCCATGCAGGATCGCATTATTCACCGATTCTGTTACAGCAACCATAATATTGCCGTAGATGTCATCATCAATATTAAATTTTTCTTTTGCGTTATCAATGAAGCTCTCAACTATTCTGATATTTTCTACTAAGGATGGGAATTTAATGGATAGACTGTTCATTGTTATATTTTTTGAAAATACTCGTGAACTTCTTTTTTGTAATAAGGGTTCAAATTTGGTGATATGGTTTTCAAAAGTTCAATTTGCTTTTCTTTGGTTTTGATGTAGTCCTCAAACGCAGGAGGTATTTTTCTTTCTTTTTGTTTTGCTTTTTCTGATTCCCGTTCCTCATCCCATTCTCTTTCTCTCATCGCTTTTTCAGATTCTAACAATCGTGTCAGTATTTCTTTTTGTCTTCTTATTGTTTCTTCGGTAATACGTTTGTTTACAAGGTCGGTTTCAGTTTCTTCCATTTTTTTTGCAATATTGCCCAAATTGCCTCCATCTTTTTCTCCTCCCGGTTTTTCTTTGCCTTCTAATTCTTTTAAGGCATTGCGGAGCATTTCCTGTTCGGCAGCAAGCTTTGCAAGCTCCTCTGAAAGCTGTTTACCCGTTTTCCCGCTTTTTTTCAACGCCTCTATTTTTTGATTAAGCTGTTGCTGGAGCCTACTGAGTTTTCCTTTTCCACTTTTTGGTTTTTTCCCGGGCTTACTGCAGGTTTGGTTACCGGGCATTGCATCTGCACATTGCTGCTGCATTTGTTTTAGCACATCGTTAAGCAATAATGCCAGGTTGTTGATAGAGGTCATTGCGTATTGCTGTTTGCCGGCAGTTTGCCCGATCTTACGTTTTTTGATGGCATCAAGGCTTGCGTCCATGTATTCCTTCATCTGGGTTACTTCACGGGTAACAAAAGATTGGATTTGGAATACTCTTTTGGCAAGTGCAAGCAGGCTGTCTTCTATAATTTTGGCATCGTCTTTCAGCTTTAGCTGATGCTGCGATAGTTTGATAAACCGCGGGTCTGTCTGGTGGACATTTCTGAATTTTTTCATCAGGTCTTCCTGTTCAAAGGACAGTGTGATCAGGTTTTCCAGGATGTCTCTAAGGTCATCCATGTTTTCCTCTAAAGAGGTCATTTCCATACTTTGCATCATCAGTGATAGCTTATCAGCTAATTCTTCCATTTTTTGGGAAGCATTTTTTTGTGATTTGCCTGCTTTTTTGTTCTGTTTATTTTGGAGTGATTCGGAGCTTTTTTGTTGTTCATTTTGGATGGATTCTTCTTCGGGATCAGTGTCTTCCATGGCATCCGGGAACTCCCTGGATTTATTTAATTCGGACAGCTCTTCAAGGGATTTTCTTATATCCTGGAATTGTTCATTGAGTTTTTCTTGTTGTTGAAGTAATTCCTCCGAATCTTTTTTGTCCTTATCAAGAGATTTTTCTGAAAGTGCATCTTGTTCTTCTGCCAGTTCTTTTAGCTCATTGATGGCTTTTTCAAGGTCTTGTTCAAATTTTAATTGTTTGAACATTTCAATGGCTCTTTCCAGCTCTTTTTCAAGGTTCATATCCTTTTTGTTTAATTTATCAAGCATGTCCATCCAGTCTTCATTGCTTGTTTTTTCCTGCAGGAGCTTTTGCAGCTCTTCGTATAACTTCCTGGTTTCTTCATCCAGCAGTTCGTCCATCAGCTTTTGCAGTTGCTCTGCCTTTTGAGCAATACGTTCGTTTTGCTGCTGGAACCTCTCTTTTTTCCTGTTTGTTGAAGAATTTAACAATTGCAGCTTTTCTATCTCTTTTTTCAAGGCATTATGCTTATTAAGCAGTTCTTCAATGAGCTTTTTGTCCTGCCAATCCAGGTTCTTTTTGGATTTCAGCCGGGCCTGTAATTTTTCCAGCTCCTTTTGGATTTGCTGTGCTTCTTTTAATGCCTTATCTAGTTGATTTTGAGCCTCTTTGCTGGATTTTTCTATTTCTTTTTCAATCTCTTCATCGGTTGGCAGCTTAAATTCGTAGGTTATTGTTTTACTGCTTTTATGCCCGGTTACCCCATCATTATCCCATACCTTCACAAAATATTGCAGCTTTTCACCGGTTTTAAGATCCAGCGAGTCAAGTTCCCATTGGAAGAAATAGTTTTGATTAGCAGAATTTTTGTTAAATTTTAATGGAATGCTTTGTAAATCTGACTTGAAAGCAGAGACGCCCAATTTGGACGTCTCTGCTTTCAAATCGGATTTACTATAAAACAATCTTAATTGGGTAAACCCGTAGTCATCAGATATACTGCCGCCTAAGATCAAATAATTGAACAGGATGGTATCTATGGCCTGTTCCAGGGTTACTTTCGGATACTGGTCCGGTATCACATTGATAAAATAGCTGATTTTTTCCTTATTACGGCTGTGTTTATTTTTCAGTATTACCTGGTAATTTTCAGAGAGCATCAGCTTTTTAGCATGCTCAAAAATATCAGCATTTGCCTTCTTTGTATTAATATTCAATTCCTCCTGTAAATTCGGGAATGAAAATTTTAAATAGAGGCTGTCAGTGTCAATGGTATTAAATTGCCATTTAATAATGCTTCCCTGTGGAACCGTGAGGTTGCCCATATCATGGAGTTTTTCATTTTTTTTATGCAGGTATTTGGGATAAGCGATGCTGCTAATTATGCTCTTAAGATGGGGTCTGCTGATAAGCTTGATATTATATGACCCGGATCTGTATCCCGCAGCTTCAAAGAAAAACTTTACAGGCGATTGTAATTTTTTAAAGGTAAAAGAAAATTTATCAAGTTCCCTCATTTTTACTCCTTTGGATTTTTTCTTCATCCAACCGAAGCCGTTCTGGACCATTTTTTGTTTTCTGCCCTGGGAAATGAGATAAACATTTTCAGGAACGTAATTGCCTCTAATATTTAGCGCTACTTCAAAGTCTTCGTTCTTAAAGGCAGTGAGCTCGTTGTTTGATATGATAAATTGAAAAGGCGCTTTAGGGTTGTAATCCTTGTTGTAGTGGATTATCCTGGCGGTGCTTTTGGTAAAAATTTGACGGTTAAAAAACAGTACGATAAAAATAATCAGCACAGGTATAAATGCATATTTCAGCCGCTTTGTATTCTCTTTCAGATTGACAGCTTTTGAGAATTTAAAAAAAACAATTTCTTCGCTTTTTTGTTCTATGCTTGCAATAACAAGTTCATTGTCTTTATCTGATAAAGAATATAATTGTAAAGTATTTAATAGCTTATCTTTTATTTCGGGAAAATAACTGCCGATTTGCCTGGCAGCTTCTTCATCACTGAGAACTTTGTAAAGAGTTAGGAGTTTGGTAACAGGAATAATGATCCATTTAACCAAAGTTATGAGGATTAAAATAACAAATGAAAAAAAGAGAATAGCCCGGCTGTATTTGTTAAATTCAATCCCATATTCCAAAAAGTTTACCAGGATATAGGCAGATAATAATAAGCCCGTAGAAAAGATGACTCCTTTTAAAAGCTTATTGAGGTAATACTTTTTCTTATAATTTTTGAGCTTTGATATGAGTAGGTTCGATTTCATAATGAATTTCACTATATAACGAAGATTTATTGTAATAAGGTATCACTTTTTTACAAAAAAATGTAAATTTAACATAAAAAATTTGTTTATCGAAATAATTTTGTTGCATTATAAAAAAAATAGTTAATTTTACGTCAATATTTTTAACCTGCCTGCCCCCGAGTACTCGGGGGCGAAATTTAGGTAAAATATGGAAAACACAATTACAAAAGCAGAGAGGAATTAAATCATTTATTATTTATACCAATGATAACAAACTATTAAAATCTTATAAAATCACTAAACTTTAACCATTTATCAATTATGAAGGCTATTAAAAAAACTCAAAAAATGGCAAAAACTGCAATAGTTGCAATATCTATTATTGCCAACTGCCTATTGTCAACTGCCAACTGTTTTTCCCAATCTCCCCAAGCCTTCAAATATCAGGCAATAGCGAGAGATAATACGGGTAACGTACTACCCAATCAAAACATTGGATTGAAGATCAGTATTCTTCAAACAACCCCTGCAGGTACGGTAGTTTACAGTGAGACACATACAGATACTACAAACCAATTCGGGTTATTCAGCCTTGAGATTGGCACAGGCGCCATTGTATCAGGCACATTCTCAACCATTGACTGGGGCGCTGATATATATTTCGTTCAGATAGAGATGGACGAAACAGGCGGCATGGCTTACCAACTCATGGGCACTTCCCAACTGCTATCTGTCCCTTATGCCTTGTATGCAGAAAAAACCGCCAATACAAACGATGCCGATGCAGACAGCACCAATGAATTGCAAACCTTATCCGTTATCGGCAATGACCTCACTATCAGCAGCGGTAACACCGTTACCTTAACAGACAATGTAACTGACGCCGATGCTGACCCAACAAATGAATTGCAGGCAATCTCCATCTCAAACGACACTATTTATTTATCCAATGGCGGTTTTGTAACATTACCAACTGACCAGACTGCCGATGCCGATGCCGACCCAACCAACGAATTGCAGGTGTTGTCAATTTCCAATGACACTATTTATTTGAGCAATGGTGCAAACGTATATCTCGGCAGCTATCTCGACAACACCGACAACCAAACCCTTTCTTTCAGCGGTGACACGCTCAATATCAGCGGAGGAAACAATGTGATCATTACAGACAATGTGATAGATGCTGATGCGGATAGCGCTAATGAGCTGCAAACCTTATCATTATCTAATGACACTTTAAATATCAGCAGCGGTAACTCGGTTATTCTTACAGATGCCGACCCGACCAATGAACTACAAAATTTTTCAACATCAGGTGATACATTATTTATTAGTAATTCAAATTTTGTGATAATACCCGGACTTTATGCTGCAAATCGTGTTTGTGGAGATTCTGTCCAGGATGCAGATGGAAATTGGTACGATATAGTAAAAATCGGCAGTCAATGCTGGCTTAAAGAAAATATGCGTACAACAAAATATCCCGGTGGTGGCGCTATTACAAAAGGACCTGCTGCGGCAGGTTCGGATTGGACAGTTGATAGCGCCTGGTATTCCTGCCCGCCTGATGTAGCTAATGGCGCAGAAGATTGTGCAGCCGCAGCTTCACTCGGTATGTTATATCAATGGAGCGCTGCAATGGAGCGCTGCAATGGATGGTTCAATAGTAGAAGGCGCTCAGGGTGTTTGTCCTGCCGGTTGGCATATTCCAACAGATGCAGAATGGAAGATACTTGAAGGTTTTCTCGGTATGACTGTTGCTCAACAGAATTTAACCGGCTGGCGCGGTACAAATGAAGGCAGCGAAATGGCAAATCATGTTGCAGACCAAAACTGGACTGCAGGCGCTTTAACAGGCGGTGCCGGTTTTGGCGATGTCAATGGTCTTAACTCAAGTCCTTCTGGTTCTCGGAATACGATTGGTAATTACTACAATCGCAGTAACCTCACGTACTTGTGGTCATCTACCGAGAGTGGTACGTCTGCGTGGTACCGACTCTTGTTTTACCCAATCACGCAGGTCAACCGGGGTACCAACGGTAAGGCTTTCGGCTTTGGCGTACGATGCGTAGAGGACTAGACTATTTGTCAATTTGACTATTTGTAACTACAAGAATAATTTTTTAAAAGAATAGGTTCTGTTGTAAAATGTTTTTGGTTTTATAACTTTGCGTTATAATGATATATCCTAAAACAGTCTCCCTTAATAAAGGGGGTTAGGGGTATGTTATAAAATCAGGGGTATTGTATTTGCGCAGTACCATCAGAGTCTCCCGCTAATACAAACTTCATACCTTCTTGCCTTTCGAAAAGCCTACACGTTGCAGGCAGGCATAGCAAAAACCTGAACAGGGGACTCTGATGTGTGCAAGACATATTCAAAACTATACTACCTTCGGAAATTTCAGATGGAATAAGGGAGGGAATTTCCGAAGTTTTCTTCCCGGGCACCCGGGACAAACTTCGGAAATCCCCAGCCCCCAAAGGTCAGCTGAGATTTCCGAAGATTGTTATATTCCGTTAATCTATAATTCCTCGGATTTCAGATACCGGTTTTCCTGTTATTTCAGAAATTTTATTCACGCTCATACCCGATTTATATAGTTTTTTAATTATTTTAATATTTTGTATTCGTTCTCTTTGTTTGGCTTCTTCTTCTCTTTGCTTGGCTTTTTCTTCTCTTTGTTTGGCTTTTTCTTCTCTTTTTTTGGCTTCTTCAATTTGTTTTATGTATTTTAATTCCTGCTCATCGAATATTTGGTCAATTTCTTCTTCGCCTCTGAGTTGACGGAGAAAATTATCGTCCATAACCGGGCTTTGAAGATATTTGACAATATCCTCAAATTCTTCGGGAACTTCTTGTAAATCAAGAATAAACCTCTCATTTGTGCACCATGCCTGATTAAATATCACGAGCAGTTTCTCTAACCTGGTTCTGCGTTTTTCGGGTAAATGTTTTACTTGTAAAATATGCGAACGATGCGTTAAATGTTCGACAAAAAAACTGTTTACTTTTATTTCTTTCTTTGTTACGGCATTGGTTACACAGCGATTTACAGTAACTGCCATATACGGCAGATCTTTTAGTTCATAACCCAGAATGTATATAGTGATGATCGGATAAGATGTTTTAACTTCTTTGTCTGCAATAGTTTTTGTCTCGCTGTCTATATAGTTCATTCCGAGATACGTACGAAAACGCTGTATGTCGGTTGGGAATTTTGATTTTTGAAGTTCAATAAGTACGGTTTGCTTTGTATTTTCAGGTGTAACAATTATTGCTTTAAAATCTAATCGAAAAAGTGTTAATACCCGCTTATCGTCTGGAATAACTGTTTCTTGCTGGCCTAGCGAAAGTTCCAAAATTTCCTGGTCGAGTATTACCGACAAAACTTTTTTAGCTAAGCGTTTGTTTTGCATCAAAAATTTGAATGCTTTATCATATAGCGGATTAATGATTTTCATTTCTTTAATAATTTACTGCAAAGATACAATAAAAAATATATTTACAACACCTATAAGCTTAGGAAGAAAATGCTTTTAGATAATCTTTCGGGGTATTTTTGGAATTATGTGTATATATCAAATGGTTACAGCAAATTGGTTCCAAAGGTTCGGAAAGTAAAAAAATCTAACATTGATTATCGTGGCTCTATTTTAAAAACTGGTTGGTAGTTTAAATACAATCCAAGTCCCGTAGGGACGACCTGTTTGTAGTATTGAACATTAAATAAAAATAATAAGCTCCGTAGGAGCGTCCTGTTATTCAAATCAACTAAATTTTAGAATAGAGCCATTATCGTTAATTGCTCCCGAGTACTCGGGACTGACTGCCACTGCTACTTCTTCATCCTCCCCACTCCACCAACTTCTCCTTTGCCTCTTGTGCCGGCTTGTATACCGCATCAGCGTCTTTCCATATATCCAGGGCAATTTTCAAATGCTCTAATGCTTTTTCCCTGTCCCCCATATCTGCATAAACAAGAGCGATTTCGTATTGGGCTTCGGGCTTAAATGGCAATACTTTAATGCAATTTTTCAGGGCTTCCTCTGCTTTTTTAAGCTGCTTCAGGTTCCTGTGGCACCTGCCAATATTGATATTTACTTCTATTGATGTTGGTCTTTGTTTTAATTCATCCCTATAGTTAAGAATTGCTTCTTCATTTTTACCCTTCATTTCGTTAATCCTCCCACGATAAACCATAAGCCCGTAAATTGATAAAAATGGTAACTTCCCTGTCTGGTAGGCTTGTTCAAATTCATCCAGGGCCTTTTCTGCTTTAACTGTATCTCCTAACTCAAGGTATATAATTAAATAACCAAGAGATATAAACTTGTCATAAGGCGGCTGCAACTGCGATTCTATAGTTTGAATGATCCGTAAGGCATCTTCTTTTTTACCGGCCTTTATGTAAGCGTCTAAATGAAAAAGTTTATACGCTAATACTTGCAGCGGTGCATCAATTTTTTCTTTTTCATCAAACCACAGGTGTAAATATTCAAGTGCTTTACTCATCTGGCCTCTAAGATAATATAAATCACAAAATCTTTCATACACACTTTCTCTATCTTCCGGTGTTTTACATACTTTCAAGGCATCCTCATATTGCTCAAATGCTATTCCGAAATCTCCTGTTCTGTATTCAATCTTTGCTAATCTTAACATATTGGAAATTTCTCCAGGCTCTATAGCAATCGCTTTATCATAAAAGGACTTCGCCCGGGGATAATCTCCCATTGTTAAATATAAATCCCCTATTGTAGCAAAGGATTTATATTCATCAGGGAACAGCTCAGCATACTGTTCGTAGTATTTCAAAGCTGTTTCATACTCGCCTTTTTGTTTATAGAGATGGCCAATTTTGCTAATGCAATAATATAGTTCCGGATCAAGCGCTAAGATCTGCTTATATTCTGAGATGGTTTTGTCATATTGAGTTTTCCTCCAATAATTATGGGCAAGTTTTTCGTGAGGGCCAATATCATCAGGATACAGATCAGACCACATTTTCAATATTGCCAATTGTTTTTCAGGATTTCCTTTTAAAGCGTGATACACAGCTTTCACTTTATATTGTACATTCTCAGGTAATTTATACAGGTACTTCATCAGCAACTCCATTGTCTGTTCCCTTTTCTCACTCATGTTTGACAACCAATAGATTTCAAATAGAACATGGTATGCAGAGGCAAAAGATGGATCTTCCTTAACAGATCTCTCAAGATATTCCATCCCTTGCTTCCAGTCATTATCAAACGATAATGCATGCACCCCGACAATGAACAACCTGATAGCAGGGATTGAATTAGTAACTATCTCTGAAACCGGCAGGTCACGCACTTCTTCTATATGGCGTGCTGGTATTTTCAGATCACGCTTAATCTGAACAGAAATTTCATCTATTAAATTGAACATCTCTTTTCCATTAAAGGTATTCTCAGCGATAAGTTTTGCTCGTTTTGTTTCGTAGAGAAATGTCGTTACCAAAAACTCCCCATCCTGTTTTGAAAATTTACCCGAAACGAAATAGTTATAATGATGCTTATCTGCTATTTTTCTTTCTAATGTTAAAGGCAAGCCAACACCTAACGCGAATCCTGCTTCCTTTATTTCTGAAGAAAAGTCGTAGGGAGTAGTTATGTCAAGAAATATATCCTGGGATAAATCCGCCTCCAATCCACCGGCAATTCCATACTGAATCCAGTCCAATTTAGGATCACCAGTTTCATTATCAAAGAAAAATATGACTGCCTTTTTACGAAATTCACTCTTAGGGATCACCCGTTCAATCTTTTTCCCTTCTTCATCCTCTACGGTTATGGTTGTTGTAGTTGCTCCAAGCTCTTTATCATGAAAAAGAAGAAAAAGGAACACAATAGTGGCAGTAATATTCACCGGTATGCCTATTTTACCAAGCCTGGTCCATTTATTTTTACCTTCTTTACCCTGATAAAATGCAATGATCAATACAGTTGGGAACATGGATAACAAAGTTGCCAAACTTACATCTATCAGATATCCAGAAAGCATATAGTGATCTACTATGAAATTTAAAAATTCAACAATACCCCAACCACCTACAAGATAAAAACCAAGGATCCGCAGGGCATTTTTATTAAAGATGTTTATTATTGGATTCTTCATTATTACAAAATTGAGTCCCCTCTAAAAAGTAAAAAATTGAAAAGAAATCGTTTCTCGCAAAGACGCAAAGTTCGCAAAGGATTGAATATCAATTAGTTAAGTATATAACTTTGCGCTCTTTGCGCCTTTGCGAGAACCAAAAACACTTTTTAGAGTGGACTCAAAATTACTAAAAAAAACAACAATCTGCGCCATGCGCCAATTAAGACAGCCTGCTCCTGTAATCCTCATACCCAAACTTGTGTATGAGCTTAAACTTATCATCTGCTGCTGTCCAGATGCCGATGGAAGGCAGTGTTATGCCATTGAACGTAGTATTCTTGACCATCGTATAGCCGATCATATCTTCAAATACAACAATATCACCGGTTTCCAGGGGGTTATCAAAATAATAGTTACCAACATAGTCGCCAGCCAGACAACTGAGGCCTCCCATGCGGTAAGGTTGCTTATTCTTTTTTTTGTCTTGCGGGTAATTGGCATAGTCATTCCCAACAGCAAAAATCATCGGTTTATAAGGCATTTCAATACAATCAGGCATGTGAGCAGCGATAGATGTATCCAGGATAGCTGTTTTGATGCCATTGCTTTCTACAATGTCAAGTATGGTAGAGACCAGGTAACCGGTTTTCCAGGATACGGCCTGGCTGGGTTCTAAGATCACCTTCAAATTATACCTTTTACTTATGTCACGAATAAGCTTTATCAGCAGGCCAACATCATAATCTTCGCGAGTGATCTGTTGGCCGCCTCCCATATTGAGCCATTTTGCCTGGTGTAATAAACGGCTGAATTTTTTTTTAACCACTTCGAGCGTATTTTTTAGCGTTGCTGCATCGTTCTCGCTATGAGAGTGAAAATGCAATCCTTCAATGCCATCAGGCAGGAATTTGTTGCCCAGTTCATCTGAGGTTACGCCCAAACGCGAGCCCTTAATGCAGGCGTCATAAAGCGGGGTATCTATCTCGGAATATTCCGGGTTGATCCTGATGCCGCAGGAAATTCTTTTAGGGTTTGCTTTGATTTCCGGCTTGAACCGTTCCCATTGACTTAAAGAATTAAAGGTAATGTAATTGCAGTATTTCATAAGCTCTAAGAAATCACTTTCAAGGTATGCAGGGCTGCATGCGTGTATTTCTCCGCCAAAGTCTTTATAGCCAAGTTTTGTTTCATTCATAGAACTTGTAGCAACCCCTTGCAGGGACTTTTTTACGAGTTCAAAGGTACATAACATCGCAAAACCTTTCAAAGCGAAAATAATTTTTGCACCTGATTCTTTCTGTACGTTTTTTAGTATTTCAAGATTACTGCGAAGAAGGCTTTCTTCCAATACATAACAAGGTGTTGCTATTTTTTTGAAGTCGATGCTCATAGTTTTCCCCGATGCTAATCCCGCGGGTACACGTGACTAATTATACTAATAAAATGCTAATATACGAATTGATGCTAATGATACTAATGTAGCAACAATTTAGTTTTGCAACATTAATTTGTAATAAATAGATTCTTTCGTTATTAATATTAAATTATAACCGTGAAATTCTAAAGTATAATTTTATGTTTTCACGGTAATTCATATATTTGGGCATGATAAAAAGAAAGCTTGAGGATAAAATATTAAATCTTCTCACTAACAATGAAGATAAATGTATTATTATAGACGAATTCCAGGTGAGACCGGAATTATTTCCATGAATTTTGTAAGAAGTTGCATTGAAAGAGACCTTCCAAAAATTGGTCTTAATGTATCACCCGTTATGATCAGAAATCTTTGGACAAAGATTATATGATTAGTGAAAATATCAGGGTGTGCAATTTGAAAGATTTTATTAACTCAAAATTTTATGAAAATATCGGGTAATATAGTTGATGTGCTCAATAATAATATTTATTATGGAACTATAGAAATTGCAAATAGTAAAATAGTAAATATAACGAAAGGAAATTCGAAATTCGAAATTCGAAATTCGAAATACATCATTCCCGGCTTTATTGACGCACATGTCCACATTGAGAGCTCCATGCTTGTTCCGTATGAATTTGCACGGTTGGCCCTGCCCCATGGGACGGTAGCTACGGTTTCTGACCCCCATGAAATTGGTAATGTTTTAGGTAACCAAGGTGTTGATTATATGCTTGAAAATGCAAAAGATGCTCCGTTGAAATTCTATTTTGGAGCGCCTTCTTGTGTTCCTGCTACCATTTTTGAAACGGCAGGAGCAGAAATTAACATTAGGGGTATAGAAAAATTGTTTGAAAATAATGAAATAAAGTATTTAAGCGAGATGATGAATTTTCCGGGGGTTTTGTCTAAAGATCCTTTGGTAATGGCAAAAATAAAATTGGCTAAAGATTATGGGAAACAAGTAGATGGCCATGCCCCCGGTTTAAGGGGAAAAGATGCTGAAAACTATATTAAAGCAGGGATCACGACTGACCATGAGTGTTTTACAAAAGAGGAGGCGCTGGAGAAGCTCAAATACGGGATGAAAATAATCATCAGGGAAGGCTCTGCCGCTAAAAATTTTGATGCGCTTATCCCGCTTTTGGATGAACATTTTGAAAACATCATGTTTTGCAGTGATGATAAGCATCCCGATTCATTGGAAATTGGCCATATAGACAGATTGGTAAAAAGGGCGGTGGATTCAGGAAATGATGTGATGAAGGCGCTCCAATGCGCCTGCGTGAATCCCGTAAAGCATTATGGCCTTGAAGTCGGATTGCTGCAGCCAGGTGATCCTGCTGATTTTATAGAAATTGATAACTTGAAGGATTTCAGTGTTTTAAAAACATTTATCAATGGGGAATTGGTGGCAGAAAAAGGGAGGTCATTTTTACCTCAGAAAACAGCTTCAGTAATTAATAATTTTAATACAAATAAGAAAAAAGTAACTGATTTTTTATTTCCTGTAGCGGACGGACATGTAGCTCATCCCGATATTATCGGGGCCAGTCCACTGCAAATAAATGTAATTGAAGCATTAGATGGCCAATTGATCACCAATAAATTAACTGCGAATGTAAAAATTGAAAATGGCAATGCTGTATCTGATATAGAAAATGATGTATTAAAGCTTGCTGTGATTAATCGTTATAGTGACGCCCGGCCTGCTATTGCATTTATAAAGAATTTTGGCTTTAAAAAAGGAGCCATTGCCTCATCAGTAGCGCATGATTCCCATAATGTTATAGCGGTAGGGGTAGATGACGAAAATATTTGTAAAGCCGTAAATCTGGTCATAGAGCAAAAAGGAGGATTGTCTGTTGCAGCAAATGATATAGCAGCAGTCTTGCCCTTGCCCATTGCAGGATTAATGACCAATGAAAACGGATATAAAGTTTCCGCCCGGTACACAAAATTGGATAAATTGGCTAAAGAGCTTGGCTCTACGCTAAAATCTCCGTTTATGACTTTATCCTTTATGGCGTTGCTTGTGATACCTGAAATAAAGTTGAGTGATAAAGGGTTGTTTGACGGAGGGAGATTTGAGTTTATGGAGGTTTTTAAAAAGTTGGCAATTGATCCCGAGTAATCGGGAACAATTTTTTTGATCTAATGGACAAAAGTTGGCGCTTAAAAACTCCTGTAATTATTAACAGTTTTAATTTTTTACTTTTACGGCAACTAAATTAAGGAAGTATCATAACATTTACATTCAATGAGAAAGGTAATAAAAACATGGCGTTATTTGCACATATTTGGTGGTTATAAGGTCAAGATAGATAAAGAAGACTTTGATAAAATACAAGGATACAATTGGAAGATCAGAATTAGAGAGACGGGCAGAACGACAGTCAAAGCAATGCTATGGGACAAAAATAATTATGGAAAGTATGTTTCTTTAGCGCGGCTGATGCTGAACCCACCTAAGGATAAAGTTGTATGTCATAAAACACAGGATACGCTGGATTACAGAAAAGAGAACCTTGTTGTTACCACAATTAGAAATAAACAAAGGATGCAAAAAAAAAGAACCACTTCAGTTACTTCTATATACAAAGGTGTATCTCTTGAAAAAAATGTAGGAACTTGGCGGGCAAGAATTAAGATTGATGACATAAATTTAAGTCTTGGTTCATTTGATAATGAAGCAGATGCCGCCCGGGCTTACAATAAAGCCGCAGCAAAATATTATCGTGAATTTGCATTCCTCAATAAGATTGAATAAATTCCGGGTTTTTCGAATACATTGCGTTACAAGAGCACAGAATTATTGATAAATTTTTAAAAAAGAGAAAACATGGAAACAATATCTATACAAACCGAATCCGCTAACCTTACCGAAGAGCAATTCTT
Source organism: Cytophagales bacterium (assembly GCA_019456305.1). NCBI lineage: Bacteria > Pseudomonadati > Bacteroidota > Cytophagia > Cytophagales > Cytophagales bacterium. The sequence goes on from VRUD01000095.1 coordinate 14,308, forward strand.
TTTGCTTTGTAGTGAGAATAAAGAAATACGCTTTGAGCGGGATAAACATCAAAATATTATTATTATGGCACCAACAGGATCATTGACTTCGAGTGGGCATTCAGGTATTAATGCTCAATTATGGTATTGGAATAAAAGAACAAAATCAGGTCAGGTTTTTGATTCAAGTGCCGGCTTCACACTTCCAAATGGTGCAATGCGCGCACCCGATGCAGCATGGATTGCCAATGAGCGATGGGAAAAAATCCCACTGGAAGACAAAAAACGATTTGCCCATATATGCCCCGACTTTGTGATTGAAGTGTTGTCAGAAACTGATTCCCTAAAACAACAGAAAGAAAAAATGCAGGAATGGATTGAGAACGGCTGTCGTCTGGGATGGCTGATTGACCTGGAACATAAAACAACATATATTTATAAACCCGGCAGAGAAATAATACAACAAACTTTTGAAGATAACCTCAAAGGTGAAGATGTGCTGCCGGAATTTGTGCTCAAACTATACGAAATTATCTGAATGTCTGTAATTATATAATTATTTTGGGTCTAATAGACAAAAGGTGGTTGGTAAAATCACTTCAAAAATAGTAATATTATAAGTAATGTACAAAAAATGTGG
>VRUD01000096.1:0-289 GCA_019456305.1 Cytophagales bacterium
TATAAGTCGGGTTAACCGTTAAGGTGGTGGCGATCACACTATCACAACCGCTTACGCTTGCAAGGGTATCGTAATAAGTTCCAGGGGTATTCTGATAGGAACCGCCTAATAAAATGCTGTCGTTATCACAGATGGTGTCAGCAGCAGGGATCGTGTAAGTCGGGTTAACCGTTAAGGTGGTAACGATCACACTATCACAACCGCTTGCGCTTACAAGGGTATCGTAATAAATTCCGGGGGTATTCTGATAGGAACCGCCTAATAAAATGCTGTCGTTAGCACAGATGGT